>NZ_LEKI01000090.1:0-23486 GCF_001029525.1 Nocardiopsis sp. RV163
CCCCCGCCGTCGCCGGAGGAGGAGCCTCCCCCGCCGTCGGCGCAGGGGCCCGATCCACCGCCGAAGCCTTCGCTGTCGCCCGGACTCCAGCCGGTGCCGCCCCCGGGTTCACCGGTCGGGGGCCGGTGGCCCTCCGGGCCCGCGTGTCCGGAGGGTCCCGGGTGTCCGGCGACCCCGTCGCCGGGGTGGCCGTACCCGTGCCCGGGCGGTGCCGGGTAGGCATGCCCGTATCCGTACGGCTGGCCGGGCGCGGGCGGTGCGAACGCGTGACCTGCCGCGTGGCCCGCGGTCGCCGGACCGGCGGCGCGGACGGCGGACCTCGACCGGACCAGGGCCACGGCGAGCACGACCAGAGCTCCGGTGACCGTGAGCCCGTACAGGAGCTCCACGATGACGTTCGTCAGCCCGATGGCCGTCACGACCGCTTCGAAGGACAGGCCCGCGGCCCCGACGGCGAAGTAGACCGCCGAACTCGCGGCCTGGACGATCGCGGCGGCGGTGAGCAGGGCCCCCGCGGTCCGGACGGCGCCGGGGAAGGGCGATCCCTTCGCGCGGACGAACGCGGTGATCCCCGCCGCGAGGAGGAAGAGGGTGCCGAGGAGGTAGAGGAGCGGGCCCGGGTTGGTGGAGAGGGAGGACATCGGAGGGCTCCTCGTGTCAGCGGGTCGGGAAGGGCCGCGGACCGGGGCGGTGGCCGGGCGGCGGTGGCGGAGCGGTGTTCCGGGCCGTGAGGCGCTTCGCCGCGGCCAGCACCAGGGCGAGCAGGCCGCCGACGAAGAACAGCGTGAACACCAGGTGCAGGGCCGGGACCACCGTGGTGTGCACCGCGATGTCCACGCCCGCGTACACGGGGGTGAGGGTCCAGATCTCGACCGCCAGGTCGCCGAGTGCGCCGAGGACGATCAGGGCCCCGCCCGTCGCCACGAGGCCCCTGCGGCCGGAGGCCACCACGCCGCTGAGGGCCAGCACGATGACGCCGAAGAGCAGGTAGAGGGCCTCGAACAGCAGGGAGAGGACGGAGGAGACGGTGTAGAGGGGGGATATCAGGTGCATCCGGGTCCTTTCCTGGGGGCGCGCGCGGATTCAGGCTCTCACGCCGGTCCGTCGGCCCGGTCGGCGCCGGTGCGAGGGCCGCCGACGCCCGCACGGGGCGGGGCGGGGCGGGGCGGCGGGTCCGTCCGCGTCGCCGTCCGCGCGTCGCCGTCCGCGTACACGGGGTGGGACGGCCGGCCCGCCCCGGGAGTTCTCCACAGATCCGTTTCGGCTGTGGCGGCCCCCGGCCCCGGCGAGGAACATGGGAAGCGGTGGTACAGCAGCCGGAGGTGGCGTCGTGCTCGTGGTGGAACTGGATCGGATCGACGGGGTGGGTACCGACCTGGTCGGCGGCAAGGCCGCCGGGCTGGCCGGGGCGATCGCGGCCGGAGAACGCGTGCCGCCGGGTTTCTGCGTCACCACCGAGGCCCACCGCTCAGGGAGGCTGCCGGAGGCGGAGGTGACCGCCGCCTACGGGGCCCTCGGCGGCGGCCGGGTGGCGGTCCGGTCCAGCGCGACCGCGGAGGACCTGCCGGACGCCTCCTTCGCGGGACAGCAGGACACCTACCTCGACGTCGAGGGCGCCGACGACCTCCTCACGGCCGTCCGCCGGTGCTGGGACTCGCTGTGGACCGACCGCGCCGTCGCCTACCGGCGCGACCGGGGGATCGGCGACGACGGGGTGCACATGGCCGTCGTCGTGCAGCGCATGGTCGAGCCCCGGGCCGCGGGGGTGCTGTTCACCGCAGACCCGGTCACCGGCACGCGGGGCGAGACCGTCCTGGACGCCGTTCCCGGCCTCGGGACCGCGGTGGTCGACGGCACGGTCCGGCCCGACCACTACGTCGTGCGCGCGGACGGCGGGACCGAGGGACCTGAGGACGGATGCCTGTCCCCGCAGGAGGTGGCGGTCCTGCACGCCGCCGGGGAGCGGCTACAGCGCCACTTCGGCTCGCCGCAGGACGTCGAATGGGCCCTGGACCGCGACGGAACCCCCTGGATCCTCCAGTCCCGCCCGGTCACCACCCTCTTCCCGCTGCCCGACCCCCACGAGGACGGTCCCCGCGCCTACTTCGAGGTCGGCAACATGCAGGGCATGCTCCGCCCGTTCACCCCGATGGGCCTGTCCGTGCTGGGAATCGTCGCCTCAGCGTGGCTCGGCTCCCGGGGTACCGGATCCGACGGCGGAGGAGGGGCAGCGGTCTCGGTGGCGGGCAGGTTCTACCTGGACCTCACCCCCTACCTGCGCAACCGTTGGGTCCGCGGCGCGCTGCCGGGCAGCATGGTCGTCTACGGCCCCCGGGCCGCGGCCGCCGTCCGCTCCCTCCTGGACGACCCGCGCTTCGCCGCGCGCCCGGGTGGCCGCGTCAGCCTGGGCAGGGCGTTCGGGGCCGTCGTGCGGGCGCTGCCGCTCACCGGCAGGGTCCTCGGGGACGCGGCGTCCGCGCTCGTGGACCCCGAAGACGCCAGACGCCGCTTCCTGCGGGCCGGTGCGGTGCTCCGGCAGCGGGCCACCCGCGCTCCGGAGCACGCGCTCACCCCCGCGCGACGGCTCCGGCACGCGACGGACCTCCAGAACGAGGCGCTGAAGGAGGGGATGATTCCGATGATCGGACCCCTGTGTGTCGCGATCCTCTCCGCCAAGGCGCCCGAACTGCTGCTCAGGGGGATCGCCGAACCGGGTGAGGTGGCCGCCGCCCTCGGCGGGATGCCGCACAACGTCACCACGGAGATGGACCTGGCGCTGTGGCGGCTGGCGGTCGGGGCCCGCGGGCACGGCGAGCTGCTCAGGGACACCCCGCCCGAGGAACTGGCGGCCCGGTACCGGGCGGGGACGCTCCCCGGCATCGGCCTCGACGGTTTCCTGGAGCGGTACGGGCACCGCGGCGCCGCCGAGGTCGACGTCGGCGTGCCCCGGTGGTCGGAGGACCCCGCACCCCTGTTCGCCGCGATCGCCAACTACCTGCGGGTGAGCGATCCGGAGCAGGAGCCCGACCGCAGGTTCGCCCGGGCCGCCGCCGAGGCCGAACGCACGCGGGACGCGCTGGTCCGCAGGGCGCTCGCCTCCCGGCCGGTCCGCGCGCGTCTGGCGTCGTTCTCCCTCGACCGTGCGCGCGCCCTGGCCGGGATGCGGGAGTACCCCAAGTTCTCCTGGCTGTTCGCCATCGCCGAGACGCGTCGGCAGCTCCTCCTCGTCGGCGCGGAGATGGTCGGGGCGGGGCGGCTGGACGCGCCCGACGACATCATGTTCCTCCGTCTGCCGGAGGCGCGCGCCCTGGTGGAGGACGCGGACCAGCGCGCGCTCGTCGCCGAGCGCCGCGCCGAGTACCTGCGTGAGCGCAAGCGCCGCCGGGTGCCCCCGGTCCTGCTGTCCGACGGCACCGACGTGGAGGCCGTGCTGCCCGCCCCGCTATCCGGGCGGGACGGGGAGTTCCTCGGCGTGCCCGCCTCCTCGGGGACCGTGACCGGGACGGCGAGGGTGATCCACGACCCGGCGGGTGCCGCGCTCGAACCGGGGGAGATCCTGGTGGCCCAGAGCACGGACCCCGGGTGGACACCCCTGTTCATGACCGCCGGAGGGCTGGTGGTGGAGACGGGGTCCACCATCGCGCACGGGCCGACGGTCGCCAGGGAGTACGGCATCCCCGCCGTGATCTGTGTTCCCCGGGCGACCGAGGTGATCCGGGACGGGCAGCGGATCACCGTCGACGGCAGCACGGGCACGGTCCGCGTCGAGGGCGGGGAGGGGCCTGAGCAGTCCGGACAGGTGGAGGGCTAGAAGCCGCCCCCGCCACCGCCTCCGTCGGCCCCGCCGTCGGCTCCTCCTCCACCTCCGCCTCCGCCGTCGTCGTGGCCGCCTCCGCCGTCGAAGGCGTCGCCGCGACGGCCGGGATCGCCCGCTGCCGCGTGGGCGTTCGAAGCGTGTGCGGAGGACCGGCCGCCGTCGTAAGGGGCGCCGCCCGGACGTCCGCCCCGTGTTTCCGGCCGCTGCTCCGGCCGCCGCGGAACGGTTCCCCGGGGCGCGCGCCGCCGTCCCCGGGGGCTGATCACCGCGCACAGCAGCAGGACGAGCGCCGCCGCGAGCAGCGCGTGGACCCCGACGTCGAGGGCGAACAGCACCGGGACCGGTACCTCACCGTTCTCCACCGGGGCCGGGAGGAAGAGGAACCGGAACCAGAGCTGCCGGGCCCCCTGGATGACGCTGAGGAGCACCAGCAGGCCGCCTCCGGCGCGTACGAGGCCGCGCCCGCCGGGCGCCCTCCCGGCCAGGGCCAGCGCGATCGTCCCCGCCAGCAGCGGGGGGAGCACCACGGTCAGCAGGTTCAGGAGGAACCGCACCAGGTCTGGTCCCTGTTCGGTCATCGCCGGGCCCCCTCGTGCGGTCCGCCGTAGGGGGAGGCCGACGGAGGTGGCGGCCCGGCCCGCGACGTCCTCCGGGCGGCGGCCGCGACCAGCAGGAGCATGCCCGCGCCGAGGAGGAGCGCGGACAGGTGGTGCGACACGCCCGTGATCAGCCCGGCGGTCTCCGCATCCGCCACCCGTTCGCGCACCCAGGGGGAGAAGAGCCGGTCGAGCAGCGACAGGACGGAGGAGGACAGCAGCGCCGCCGCGCCCAGCCCGGTAAGCGCACGGCGTTCCGCCGCGGCCGCGAGGCAGCAGACCAGTGCGAAGAGGCCCACCAGCAGGAGGAGGAACGGTCCGATCAGGTAGGGCAGGTGGAGGTTCACCGCGGTCCTCTTCGGTGGGGGAGTCGTCGGGGCCGTGGCCCGGTGCGCGCCGAGCCGCGAGGGAACCTACCCGTCCGAGGGGTGTCCGAGGCGGCGACGGCCGCTTGTGGCCAGACCCGCGGGGCTCCGAACCCGCCCCCGCAGGGCCGGGACCGGCCCCCGCCGAGTCGGTGGAGCCGCTCCCGGCCCACCCGTAACCGGCCCGGGGACACCGGCGCCCACGGCACCGACGGGTCCGGTCTTCGAGATGTACAGTCCGGTTCGCCCGCTCCTATCCTTGTGCCATGAACGCCCAGCCTCCGAAACCCCCCGCGCGCACCGCCCCCACCGCGGACCTGCGCGCCTCCCACGCCGAACGGGAAGCGGTGGTGGAGCGACTGCGCGACGCGGCGGCCGAGGGGCGCATCGACCTCGACGAGTTGGACACGCGCCTGGAGCAGGCGCTGAATTCCAGGACGCACGCCGAACTGGCCGTCCTGACCGCCGACCTGCCGCAGCCGCAGCTCCCCGAAAGTCAGCCGCCGCTGGTGGTCAAGGGCGGTATGCACGGGGCGTCCCTCGGCCCCGGGCGATGGGAGGTGCCCGGGCACGTGATCGCCCACGGGGGCATAGCGGGAGTGAAGATCGACTTCAGCCGGGTCGAGTGCCGCTTCACGGAGGTCGTGGTGGAGGCGTACGGGGAGGCCGCCGGTGTCACGGTCGTCATCCCCGACGGCTGGGCGGCGGACACCGGCGGCCTGGACCCCGGCATCGGCGGCCTGAAGGACAAGACGACCCCCGACCGGCTCGCGGGGACCCCGTTGATCCGGCTCACCGGGAACGGCGGTATGGCCGGAGTGGTCATCCGCCACCCCAACCGCTGGGAACGGCGCAAGCTGAACAGCAACCCGAAGCAGGACTAGCAGCCCCGCCCGGGGCCGCCGGCATCAGTCCCGGGCGACGCGGGGTATCCGCCCAAGGGTTCCTCGTAGCCGGAGCCGTCAGCGCACATCACTGGTTCGCGTCGTGTGCCCGCTGCTCGGCGGGCACACGACGCTCTGATGTCAGTTCTCCTCGAACTGCAGGTCCGCGATCGTGGCCAGGTCGATGCCGTAGCGGGCGTAGACCTTGGTGGTGTTCTCCCCTGTCAGGTCCGCTTCGGTGTAGCCGAGCAGTGCCGCGACGCGCACGACCTCGGCTCGGCTGTCGGCCTCGATCTCCAGGTAGGCGGGGATACGCGGCCAGGTGTCGATCTCCAGTCGGGCGCCGTCCAGGGTGAAGCTGTGGCGGCGGTTCTCCTGGTAGGCCTTGGGGGTGTAGCCGAGCTTGCCCAGCAGGGCGTTGGCGGTGGCGAAGTCGCCCACGGATGTCTCGGTCTCTCGGGTGCCGCCGATGGCGTCGGAGTCGATCTCCTTGACCGTGAGCGTGATCTGACTGCCGGTGTCGCGCAGGCGCACCCATCGGGAGGCGTCGCCGGGTTCGATGTCGTAGACGTAGCGGCGCTGGAGCACCTCGCCCAGGTCGGTGCCGCCCTTGTCAAGGATGCGCTGGGTCACCTGGTCGACGTCGATGTCCAGGACCTTGGCCTCGTACTCGATCGCGCTCATGGCGTCGGGTTTCCTTCCGTGCTGTGCGCCGTGGTGAGGAGAGAGCGGGGAGCGTCCGAGGAGAACATGCCGCCTGTGGTCAGGCTGGCATGTGGTCGTGAACCGTTTGCCTCATCGCGGACAGTCGGGGCCATGACCGGTCAGAGTCGACCGGGCGCGCTCCACCAGTTCGAGGGCCGCGCGGCCCCGCACAGCGGAACGCGATAGGGCCGAGAAGACGCGCCGGTAGGGCTCGACCGCGTCGTCGTCGGTCAGGCACAGCTCGGCCCCGATGGTTTCCACGATCACGCGGTTGTCGTCGTAGAGCCAGAATCCGTGCATGGGCGAAGCCGTCAGCTGTGTCGCCAAGGGGATGATCCCGATGCCCTCGGGGCCACGGCGAACACACTCTGCCAGGTGGTCGAGTTGTTCGACCTGCACCTTCGGAGACGCCTGCCGTGTGCGCAGAATCGGTTCCCACAGCAGGATCTGCAACTGCTTGTCACGTGCATTCAGGATGGCGCGGCGTTCCATCCGTTTGCGCACGCCTTCTTCCACGTCGGTCGGAGTTCCGTGCAGTTCCACCGCTCTTGAGATCATGGCACGGGCGCAGGCGGACGCCGAGGGAGATCCGGGTTGTCTGGTAGTCGGTCATTCCGCCCTTGTCGCCATGTACTGAGTGAACGTCAGTGCATGGTGCCATGCGGCGTCGCGCGCCTGTAGGGCGGTGAGTACCTGAGTGAGGTCCTCACTCAACGAGGCACCGAGAACTCTGCCCTGTTCGTCGAACTCCAGTCTGGCTACCGTACGGCTGTCGAACACCCAGAAGTCGTGGTCGGGGAGTTCCGCCACAATCGGATGGGTACGCGGCAGGTAACGGATGTCCTCACCGACGCCGAGGTTGTAGGGAGTACCCCACAGCTCCCAACGCAGGTAGTCGGAAGGCGGGTCGTCGATGAGCCGGACCCGCTCCATGCGCTTGCCGGTGGCCAGTTCGGCGCGCATCATCTTCAACCAGGGCTTGAACCACTCAATGTCGGAGTCGTCCCCTACCAGCCACCGCTGAAAAGGGTCGTTCTCGTGCAGGACTCCGTAGAAGGTACGGGTTTCCAGACGCCAGGCGGTATGGCGATACTGCCGGAAGAGGTCATTGAACCCCTCTCCGGAAACGAGATCGGACACGTTACTCCTTCGGTGAGAATCGGGTCAGGAGTTCGCGGGGCACCACGACGAACTCCTCGTCGGGCAGCACGTCCGCGAGTTGGGAGAGTGCCTCGGGATCGGTGAGCCGGTAGCCCTGGACGACGATGCTTCCGCTGTCGGTCTCGTACAGCGTGGGACAGTTTCCACCGTGTGAGGTCGTGCCGAGTTTGCGGAGCTTCATGGTCCTCCTCGGTTCAGGGGGTGCGCTACGAGTATCCCGGGCCGAGGACGGCCGGGGCAGGTGTTGGCGTATCTCGTGGACGCAATCTCGCGCAATCCCTGCGCCCCGCCTTCCCCTGTCTGCCTACGTTCGTGCTGTCCCCGTTCTCCTCGGCTGCCAAGGCGGTACCGGCCATGTCCCCTGACACCGTCCACCACGATCCTCCGCGCGTGCTCGCCCCCTATGTCCGGGTCGGGGTCCAGGACACGACCCTGTTCCTCGGTTTCGGTTCGATACGCCAACCGGTACACGACCGCGCGCTGTGGGAGCCGCTGCTGCACCTGGCCGACCACTTCCGCGAACCGCGGACCCGACAGGAGGCCTCGGACCACCTACGCTCCTCCTGCGGCACCGACCCGGCCTCGGCCGAGGCGGCGATGCTGCTGCTCGAACACGGCAACTGCCTGATCCCTGCCCACACCTACGACCGCGCCGACCGTTACAGCAGGCACGCGCTGTTCTACGAACTCTCCGGCACCGACGCCGAACGGGTACAGCGGCGTCTGTCCCAGGCCCGCGTCGTCCTGCTCGGTTGCGGCGGCATCGGCAACCTGGTCGCGGTCACCCTGGCCACGGCCGGGGTAGGGGAGTTGACCCTCGTGGACGGTGACCACGTGGAACTGAGCAATCTGACCCGCCAGTTCCTGTTCACCGAGGCCGACATCGGTCTGCCCAAGGCGGAGGTGCTCGCCCGGGAGTTGGGTCGGCGGAACTCCTCGTGCCGGGTCCGGCCGGTGGTGCGCGGGGTGGCGGACTCGGCTGACCTGGCCCACCTGCCCGCGTGCGATCTCCTCGTGGTCTCGGCGGACTCGCCTGGTCTCACGGGGACGATCAACGCCCGCTGCGTCGCGTCGGGAATAGCGTGGCTGAACGCCTGCTACGTCAACGACATCGCGGTGTGGGGTCCGCTGGTGGTGCCGGGGGTGACCGGATGCTGGGACTGCCGACCGCTGACCGCGCGCCCTCCTGAGGACGACACCGGGCTGGCCTCCCTCGTCGCACGCGTCAACGGGCGCTATCAGGCGCCCTCCAACGGTCCGGTCAACATGTTGGTCTCCTCCTTGGCCGCGCTGGACGTGCTGCGCCACCTGGGCGGGTTCGGCACACCGGCCTCGCTGAACCGCCGTGTGGGGGTGTGGTCGCACGATCTGGCCCTCGACCAGCAGGCAGCGGAGCGCGACCCCGACTGTGTCACCTGCTCCGAGGCCACCCTGCCCTCGTCTCTCGAAGGAGTCCGATGAACGCCGACCGCGACGCGAGCTGCGTCTTCTGCCGGATCGTGTCCGGGGACCCGCCCGCGCACCGGATCTGGGAGGACGACGACCACCTGGCGTTCCTGTCGATCTTCCCCAACACCGAGGGGTTCTCGGTGGTGATCCCCAAGGTCCACCGCACCAGCTACGTGGTCGATCTGGAACCGTCGGAGTATGCGGCCCTGCACCTGGCCGCACGCGAGGTCGCCCGCCGCCTGGACACGGCCTTTCCCGACGTGGCGCGCACCGGGATCATGTACGAGGGCTACGGGGTGGACCACGCCCACGCCAAGCTCTTCCCCATGCACGGCACCGCGGGCAACGCGGGCGAGGACTGGCGCGAGGTGGTCTCACCGATCGAGGGCTACTTCGACCGATACCAGGGCTACCTGTCCTCGCACGACCACACCCGCGCCGATGACTCCTGGCTCGCGGACGTGGCCGAACGCGTTCGGAAGGCCGCTCTCTGAACCCAACGGTCGTGCACTCAACGCGCACGTGAGCGGGGCGGCCCTCGGAGAGCCGCCCCGCCGTCGTGGTGCTGTTGCCTTAGTTGTTGCCGTCGTCGTTCACAGCGGGCCTCCTCCTCGTTGCGGGGGTTCGTTCGCGGGCTGTGGGCGTCCCGGGTGGCCCAATGGCCTGCGACAACCATGAAAGCCGGTGCTGAGGGCCCAGCCAACGCTCTTGCGCGAGATTGCTCCCGGCACACGGGAAACGCTGACGCGAGCGATGACGCGCTCGAAGGGCTTACCGGGGCTGTCGGTTCCCCGGGACGCGGACGGCCGACGCCAGGAAGGTGTGACGGCCGCGCCCGGGCCCCCGATCCGGCGCGGCCTCCTGGAGGGGTTCGGGTGCGGGCTGATCTCGGCTACAGCAGAACCGTGGCCAGGTGCTGGGCCAGGGCTCCGGCGCTGGTCGCGAGGGTGTAGGCGGCCAGCAGACGGGCCGGTCCGGTGCGGGTCCAGCGGAGGCGTCGGGGTCTGCGGTGGCTGTGCGGGCGCTGGGATCGGCGGCGCGGCAGCGGCGGGCGTTCCGGGTGTTGCGGACGGGGCGGACGGGGCTGGAGCGGGCCGTCGTCGGTGGCGGGCCTCGGGGGCGGAACCGCTGGCGCCTGCGGGCGCTTCGGTGACGGTGAGGACTTGCGCGGGCCTTCGGGGGCCTCAGTGCCCCGAGTGCCCGGCGTGCTCCGAGAGTCCTGAGCGCCCCGGGGTTCCCGGGAGCCGTGTGCGGCCAACCGGGCGGCTTGGACGTGCATCCAGACGGGCAGTTCGCCGTGGAGTCGGCGGTAGGCCACGCGTGGGTTGTCCGCCATCTCAGCCAGGAGCCGCTGTTCCCGGGTGGTTTCGTCGGTTTCGCCGGTGTTCCCGGAGCGTTTGAGGCTGTCGGGGCAACCGGAGGGACCGGTGTCGCTGGCGGTACCCGGGCGGACGAAGCGCTGTCCCCGGGGCGCGTCCAGGACCCGGCGGATGCGGTCGGTGCCGGGCCCGCCGACGGCGGGGGCGCTCACCTGTCGGCCCCGGCGGCGGTGGCGCTGGCGGGGGCGGCGGGGGTGAGTGTGAACTCGGCCCACACGACCGTGCCCAGCCCCGCGCAGAACGGGAAGTCCACCACGGCGCGGGCGCCCCACCTGGTGGACAGGGAGTTGACGAGCAGCAGGCCACGGCCGCGTTCGGCCTGCTCCCAGTCGGACGCGGTGCGCTGGTGCGGGATGTGCGGGAGGGAAGGGCTCTCGGCCCGGACGCCGTCGTCGGTGATGCCCAGGTGCAGGGCTGTGGCGGTGGGCATGGACAGGGTCCGGACGACCCGGCCGTTCGCCTGGCCGGAACGGGAGTGGTCGGCGGCGTTGGCGAACATCTCGCTGGCGCAGAGCACGATCGTGTCGGCCAGGTCGGGGCACAGCCCTTCAAGGCGGGACAGGTCGGAGCGCAGGTCCTCACGCACCCAGGCGGCCTGGGCGAGGAGACCGGGATAGATCCGGGAGGGCCAGCGCCGCCCGGCGGTGGGCGGGGCGGGCGTGTGGATGGCTGCGCGGGGACGCGGCACAATGGTCATGTCGGCACGCTCCTTCAGGCATGAATCGGGTTGTCGATGTGGGCTCTGGAGGCGCTGCTATCGCCCCCAGAGCCCGTTTTCGTGTGGCCGCTCTACGGCGGCCTGGCGAGGATTCTCACCGGTGAGAGGCTGCGTCCCTGAGCGCGCGGCTCTTCCCCCGTCTACCGGACAAGCCGTGTACGAGCGTGTAGCTGGCACGTACACACGTTCCGGCAACCCAGGCGATCCGTACGGCGGTCAGCGCCTTCACCCCTATAGTGAGGCACGCACACAGAAAATCCAAGTGTTGGAAATTAAGTTGCTTGGTATATCCTAAATGTGAAGTTTGCAGGTCACGGGATAATGAGGCAACGGTCCACCACATGAACGAGGAGACAGCCGTGGCTCAGGGTTCCCCCGTACGGCGTCGCTATCTGGTCAGTCAGCTCAAACGTCTGCGTGCGGACGCCGGGTTCTCCCAAGGAGAGGTCTCCAAGCGCATGGGCTGGGAGTCCGGCAAGATCATCCGGATCGAGACGGGCAAGTTCATACGGTTGAACTCGGCGGACGTCTCCGAGTTGTGCCGCCTGTACGGCTCCACCGATGGACTGCGCGAAGAACTGGTGGGGATCGCCAAGGCATCACGCAAGCAGAAGCCCTGGTGGTTCCAGTACAAGGACGTCGGCATCGGTGCCTTCTACGGCTTGGAGCACGAGGCCGCCAAGATCCAGGAGTACACGATCGGTCTGGTCCCCGGCCTGCTTCAGCACCGGGACTACATCGAAGCCATGATGGGACGCGGTTACATCCCCACCGAGGAGGAGCGCGCACGCCGGGTTGAGGCACGCATGCAGCGGCACACCAACGTCCTCGAACGGGAGGAGCCGCCGCGTATCTGGATGATCTTGGACGAGTCCTGCCTGCGCTGCGTTATCGGCGGCTCCGAAGTGATGGCCGCACAGCTTTCCCACCTGGACCAACTGGCCAACCGGCCTTCCATCAACATCCAGGTGCTTCCGGCGACGGCTGGCATGTCGCGTACCTACGGTTTTTCCATGCTGACCTTCGACGAGACGGACCGTGCGCTGTTCGTGGACGTCCCTCCGAACGGGCTGTTCTTCGAGGACCCCGAGGCCTTGTTGGAACACGAGATAGCGTTTGACCAACTACAGGCGTCCGCACTCTCCACAGCGGAGACGCGAACCCTCTTCAAGACGCTGACCGACGAGTACAAAAGGCCGTCATGACTCCGAGCACGACCACCAACGAATCCTTCGTCCCCGTCCGGCCGTGGCACAAGGCGAGCTACACCAACGACAGAGGTGCCTGTGTGGAGGTCGCGGAGGGCCCGATCACCGGGGTCCGGGACACCAAGCACCGTGAGCTGGGCGCGCTCTTCTTCGGCGGTGGCGAGTGGCAGGCCTTCCTGGGTGCCGCGAAGGACGGCCGTAGCTAGAGCCCTGTGGCCCCAGGGGCTGCTCCGGGACGCCCGGCCCGCCGTGCGCCCTTCGGGTCGTTGGTCCCATGTGTGCGGCTCGCACCGGGGTAGTTCGCCGGTATGAACAGGAACCGCGGCATCCCCCGTACCCCCGGGCGGTTCGGCACCCTCATGGGCCGATTCAACATCTACGCCCAGAACAACCCACGTCAGTTCGGCCTCCGCACAGCCCTGGGCGTCGGCGTCTTCAGCGTCTTCTGCGCCTCCCTGCTGTTCGGCCCCCTGTTGGTGGCCGAGGGCTTCGGCGGACCGCTCCCCGTCATCGCGGGAGGCACCCTGGCCGGGGCGCTGGTCCTCACAGCGCTCGGCGGCTTCCTCTGCACGTGGATGATGCGCCGCATGGTCAAGGACAGACCGCTACCTGTGGACGCCGACCCGGCCAAGGCCTGGGCCGCGCACTGGCAGATCATGCGGGGCACCCTCCACACGGACCCCGAGACCAACCGGCTCGGGCGCATCCTCGCCGACCAGAGCGACACCTCCCGCTCCCCGAAGTTCATGCTCGTTTTCGGCTGCTTCGTTGCCGTGCCCAACGTCGCCAACGCCCTGCTCGTCTACGACAGCGAATCTCCGGTCGCCCTGATCAACCTGTTCATGGCAGGAGCGCTGGTGGCCATGATCGCTGCCTTCGTCCCCCTGATGATGCGCCGCCAGCGCAGGGTCCGCCAGTTCCGTGAGACCTACGACCGCGCCGCCGCGGGCTCCTCCGGTACGCTCGAACCCGAGGACTGACCACGGCGCCCCCTTCCCTCACCCCCCACGCTCCGTGACCACGCCTCGCCCGGCGGCGCCCATCGGCGCCACACCCGGTAGACACGGTGCGCAACAGCGCATCGAATCGGTTCGAAAACGGACGGGACGGCACGGTGCGGATCTCCGATGTGGCCCGGCACGCTGGCGTGTCGCCGAGCACGGTCTCCTACGTCCTCAGCGGCAAGCGGTCGATCTCCGAGACCACCCGGCGGCGCGTGAAGGAGAGCATCGACGCACTCGGTTACCAGCCGCACGCGGGCGCCCGCTCCCTGGCCAGCCGCCGCAGCAACGTGATCGCCCTGGTCATCCCGCTCCGCGGCGACGTCCACGTCCCCGTCGCGATGCGTTTCGCCGTCTCGGTGGTCACCGCCGCCCGCGCGCACGACCACGACGTCCTCCTGCTCACCCAGGGCGAGGGCCCCGACGGCCTGCGCCGGGTCTCCGGAAGCGCCATGGTGGACGGCGTCATCGTCATGGACGTGGAGGCCGACGACGCCCGCGTCCCCGTCCTGCGCGAGTTGGACCTGCCCTCGGTCCTCATCGGTGTCCCCGAGGACACCGAGGGCCTGACCTGCGTGGACCTCGACTTCGCCGCAGCCGGGGCCGCGTGCGTGCACCACCTCGCCGACCTCGGCCACACCGACCTCGCCTTCGTCGGTCAGCCCCCCTCGGTGTACGAACGGCGCACCGGGTTCGCCGAGCGCACCACCACCGGCTTCGAGCGCGCCGCGGCCGAGCGCGGCGTGCGCGCCACCCTGCACCCGTGCTCCCCCGACACCGCGCACGGCCTCGCGGAGGGCCTGCTCCGTGAGCGGCCCGGCCTCACCGGCCTCATCGTGCACAACGAGCCCTCGGTCGGCCCGCTGCTCGAATCCTTCGCCGGGCACGGCCGCACCCCGCCCGGGCTGTCCGTGGTCGCCATCGGCCCGGTCCCGCCCGGCGCCCCGCCGCTGACTTCGGTGGACCTGCCCGCCGAGGAGGTCGGAGCCCGCGCGGTCGGCCTGCTCATGGACAAGATCGACGGCCCCGGGAACCCCGGGGTGACCCTGCTCGAACCCCGGCTCACCTCCCGGGAGAGCACCGCCCCGCGCGCCTGACCCCGCTCCGCGCCCGGCCGGGGGTGTGGCGGGTGTGACAGGGGACACCGGAAAAAGTGCCCCCGGGTCGCGGAATACCCGCCCCCGCCCTCCCGTTGTACGGGGTGCTGGAAGGTGCGGTAGAAAGTGTCCCCCGGGCTCCACTCAAAGCCTTCACGGAATACCGCGCCCGCAAGGGCGGCAGGAGCCGTGTTGTGCACCGCGCCGTGAGGCGACCGCCGCACCCTTCCGGCGTACGTGACGGCCCCGCCGGGCAACCGCCCGGCGGGGCCGTTTCACGTCCCGTGCCCGCGAGGGGGGCTCAGCCGCGCCGGGCCTTGCGCACGGCCTCGGCCGGCTCCGCCTCGTTCGTCTCGGAGCGGTTCCCGACGTCCAGCTCCTCGGCCTCCTCTAGAGGTCGCGCTGCCTGAGGGCCCCGCCCTGGGCTTCGAAGCGCTTGAGCTCCTGCCCGCGCCGCTCCCAGAACGCCCTGCCCAGCTCCTGGGCGCGCTTCCGGCCCACCGCCTCCCTGAGACCGGGCAGGATGTCGCTCTCCTCCTCCTCGACGTGGTGCTTGACCGCGTCGACGAACTCCTCGCAGCGCCTGTCGAACTCCCTGCCCTGCGGGTCGCAGTCCTTCAGCTTCCGGAGCAGCTCCTCGGCCTCCTGGTGCTCCTCCGTGCCGTGCCTGACCTCGGGCCCCTCGCCAGCGGCCTCGGCGGCGGCCGGGTACACCTCGTCCTCCTCGGCGCGGCTGTGCGCGGTGAGGATCGCCTCGATCTCCTCCAGCAGGCGCGGCCGCCGGTCGGGCTCGGACTGGAGCCGGTCGAACAGCTCCTCCATGGTCCGGTGGTCCTTCATGATCAGGGTGACGGCGTCCTCGGCCATGTTCGCCTCCGCTTCGGTGGTGGTGCGTCCGACCACCGCCACTACCCACGGCCCCGGTATCCAGACACGGTGCCCACCGGTCACCGACCGGCCTGCCCCCGACCTGCCGCCGCCCCGCGCCGATCCCGGGAAAGACCGGGGCCGCGCCCCGCGCGCCCCGCGCGGAACACGGCCCGGGCCCGGGGACGC
This sequence comes from Nocardiopsis sp. RV163, assembly GCF_001029525.1. NCBI lineage: Bacteria > Bacillati > Actinomycetota > Actinomycetes > Streptosporangiales > Nocardiopsidaceae > Nocardiopsis > Nocardiopsis sp. RV163. The sequence goes on from NZ_LEKI01000090.1 coordinate 15,437, forward strand.
GGGGTCAGCGCAGGCCGAACAGGTGCTCCATGGCGAGCTGGTCCAGGCGCTCGAAGTGGTATCCCCGCGCGCCGACCTCGGCCAGGTCGATCTCCTCGGCCAGCAGGTCGGACAGGGACTCGCCCTCGCCCAGCGTGGACCGGGACAGCTCGGGCACGCGCGAGGCCGCGAGCGCCTCCACCACCTCGGGGTCGGCGCGGAACGCCCTGGCCTTCTCCTTGAGGATGAGGTAGTTGCGCATGCAGGCCGCCGCCGACTCCCACACGCCGCTCATGTCCTCGGTGCGCGGAGTCTTGAAGTCGAAGTGCAGCGGGCCGTCGTAGCCCGCGTTCTCCAACAGGTCCACCAGGAAGAACGCCTCCTTGACGTCGCCCGAGCCGAAGCGCAGGTCCTGGTCGTACTTGATCCCGCGCTGGCCGTTGAGGTCGATGTGGAAGAGCTTGCCCGCCCACAGGGCCTGCGCGACGCCGTGCGCGAAGTTCAGCCCGGCCATCTGCTCGTGGCCGACCTCCGGGTTGACCCCCACCATCTCGGGGTGCTCCAGCTCGTTGATGAAGGCCAGGGCGTGGCCCACGGTGGGCAGCAGGATGTCGCCGCGCGGCTCGTTGGGCTTGGGCTCCAGGGCGAAGCGCAGGTCGTGGCCCTGCTCGCGCACGTAGCCGCACAGGATGTCGAAGGCCTCGCGCAGCCGGTCCAGGGCGGCGCGGTCGTCCTTGCCCGCCTCGGTCTCGGCGCCGTCCATGCCGCCCCAGCACACGTACGTCTTCGCGCCCAGCGACACGGCCAGCTCGATGTTGCGGATGACCTTGCGGATGGCGTACCGGCGCACGTCGCGGCTGTTGGAGGTGAACCCGCCGTCGCGGAACACCGGGTCCGAGAACAGGTTGGTGGTCGCCATCGGCACCTTGAGCCCGGTCTCGTCCAGGGCCGCGCGGAACCGCTTGAGGATGTCCTCGCGCTCGGTGTCGGAGCTGCCGGGCGGGATGAGGTCGTCGTCGTGGAAGGTGATCCCGTGCGCGCCGAGGTCGGCGAGGCGGCGCACGGCGTCCACCGGGTCGAGCACAGGGCGGACGGGGTCGCCGAAGGTGTTCACCCCGCGCCACCCCACGGTCCACAGACCGAAGGTGAACCTGTCCGCGGGCACGGGCTGGTAGCTGCTCATGTCGTGTCTCCTGAGGTAGGCGCAGGACTCCGGAATAGTTTGTCTAGAGTCACAACTAATTGTCAACGGGGTGGCCGCGCAACACCGCCACCCCGCCGCCCGGCAGGGTCATCCCCTGCGCCGAAACGCCCGACACCAGGTCGCGGGCGCCCGCGTCCAGCCCGAACCGCTCCGGGTCGATCCACCGAGGCCGGTCGTCGTGGTTGGTGACGAACACCCACGCGCCGTCCCGGTCCACCCGGCGCACCACCTCCAGCCCCGGCTCCGGGAACGGCCCCGCCCCCGCCGCCTCGGCCAGCAGCCGCGCCAGGCCCCGGTCCGACAGCCGGGCCGACAGGTACCAGGCCTCGCCCGCGCCGTGGCGCCGCCGCGTCACCGCTGGCAGCCCGTCCAGCGGCCCGCCCGCGTAGCGGGCCACCGCCTCGGCCCCCGCCAGGTGGACGTGCTCGCTCCACAGCGTGACCTCCTCGCGAACCGAACCCAGGTCCACGCCCACCGACTCCCCGGTCGGCAGCGGGTACACCTCCTCCACCCGCACCCCCAGCAGGTCCCGCAGCGCGCCCGGGTACCCGCCGGTGCGCACGGTCCCGTCCGGGTCGGCGGCCCCGCTCAGGAAGGTCACCACCAGCGTTCCGCCGTCCTCGGTGTAGCGGGCCAGCCGCTCGGCCGCCTCGTCCGAGAGCAGGTACAGGGCGGGCACCACCAGCAGCGGCACCCGCGGCAGGTCGCGGTCGGGGCGCACCATGTCCACCGTGCGCCCCGACCGCCACAGCACCCGGTGCACCTGGCGCGCGGCCTCCAGGTAGTCCACGCCCCGGGCGGGCAGCGATGGGCTGCCCAGCGCCCACCAGCACTCGGGGTCCCAGGTGAGCGCCGCGTCGGCGACCACGTCGGCGTCGCGCGCCTCCGCCACGCGGGGCAGTACGCTCCCCAGCTCGCACACCTCGCGGAAGATCCGCGAGTCCGGCCCGGCGTGCGGCACCATCCCCGAGTGCCACTGCTCGGCGCCGCCCCGGGAGGCCCGCCACTGGAAGAACATCGCGCCCCGCGACCCGCGCGCCACGTGCGCCAGGCTGTGCCGCGCCGTCTCCCCGGGGGCCTTGGGCCGGGTGACCTCGCCCGTGTAGGTCACACCCGCCGCCTGTTCCATCAGGAGCCACGGCCGTCCCGGGCCGGGCACGCGCTCCGCCCACGAGCGGGCCAGGTCGGCGGCGAAGGCGGTCTGCTCCGCCCCGCCCTGCCCCGTCCGGTCCGGGTAGTCGTCCACGGCCACCAGGTCCAGGTGCTCGGCCCACCGCCACGGGTCCACCGGAACCCAGTCGCCGAAGGCCAGGTTGGTCGTGACCGGCACGTCCGGCCGCACGGCGCGCAGCACGTCGCGCTGGGACAGGAAGTGGTCGAGCATCGCGTCCGACAGGAACCGCCGGAAGTCCAGCACGTGCGCCGGGTTGGGCAGGTACTGGGTCGCGCGCGGCGGCTGGACCTGCTCCCACTCCGAGTAGCGCTGGCTCCAGAACGCCGTGGTCCACGCCGCGTTGAGCCGGTCCAGGTCGCAGTGGCGTCCCCGCAGCCAGTCGCGGAAGGCCCCGGCGGTGTGCTCGGAGTGCGACCACGTCCCGTACTCGTTGTGCACGTGCCACAGGCGCAGCGCCGGGTGCGCCGAGTAGCGTTCCGCCAGCGCGCGGGCGATGCGCACCGAGGCCTCACGGTAGGCGGGGGAGCACACGTCGTAGGTGTCGCGGCTGCCGTGGGTGAGCCGTGTCCCGTCCGCGGTCACCGGCATCGCGTCGGGGTGGGCGAGCCCGAACCACGGTGGGGGAGAGGCGGTCGGTGTGGCCAGGGCGACCCCGATCCCGGCGTCGGCGAGCCGGTCCAGCACCCGGTCCAGCCACTCGAACCGGTACTCGCCCTCCTTCGGCTCCAGGAGCGCCCAGGAGAAGACGCCGACCGTCACGAGGTTGACCCCGGCGCGGCGCATCAGCTCCACGTCCTCCGCCTGGACCTCCTCCGGCCACTGCTCGGGGTTGTAGTCGCCGCCGAACCACAGCGGAGAGGACATGGGGGAACTCCTTCTGGTTTGGTGTGTGCGCCAACAAAGTAGGGCGAAAACCCCTCCGGGCGACACCCCCCACACGAGGAGAGCGCATGTCCGCAGCAAGACGGGTCCGCACCCGCCACCCGGTCGGGAACTGGGAGGACGCGCTGGTCACCGGCAACGGGCGGCAGGGGGCGCTCGTGCACTCGACGGCGGAGCGCGTCCGCCTCACCCTGTGCCACGAGCGGCTCTTCCTGCCGGTCTCCGAGCCCCTGCCCGCCCCCGAGACCGCGTCCCTGCTGCCCGGGCTCAGGGAGCTGCTGCGCCGGGGCCGTTCCCGAGAGGCCGCCGAGCGGATCGCGGAGTCGGCGGCGAGGGAGCACCCGGGCTACGCCGACACCCGGTGGATCGACCCGCTGGTGGGGGCCGCCGTGCTCTCCTTCGCCCCGCGCGGGCTCCGGCCGGGGCCGGTCACGCGCACGTGCGACCTGGACTCGGGGCTGGTCACCGAGGAGCTGCCGGACGGGACCGTGCACCGGGTCTTCGTCTCCCGGCCCGACGACGCAGTGGCCGTCGAACTCGCCTCGCCCCGCGGCCTGGACGGAACGCTGCGGCTCACCGCCCTGGAAGAGGCCCCGCCGGTCCCGATGACGGTGGTCCGCGAGGCCGACCCGGCCCTGCTGACCCTGCGGGCGGACTTCCCCGAGCGTCCGCCCGGCGGGCTGCCGGGGTATACGGTGACCTGCGCCGTCAGCGCCGAGGGCGGCCGGGTCGGCGCCGACGGCCAGGGGCTGGACCTGAGGGGCGTCCGGCGGCTGCGGCTGACGGCGCGCGTGCGGGTGGACGGGTTCGCCGCGTCGGAAACGGGGAGCCCCGTGGCCCCGTCCGGGACGGGTGGGCCCACCGGGAGCCCGGAGGACTTCGCCGTGGCGCTCGAACGCCACCGGGCGGTGCACGGCGACCTCATGTCCCGCTTCCGGCTGGAGCTGGAGGGCGGTCCGGTCCGCCCCGACGCGCTCGGGGAGGACCTCCTGGCGGCGGGGGCCGCCCCCGGCCTGATCGCCCGCCTGGTCGACGCCGGGCGGTACGCGGTCATCTCAAGCTGCGGCGACCTGCCGCCCACCCTCCAGGGGGTGTGGAGCGGCACCTACGACCCCCCGTGGCGGTCGGGGTACACCTTCGACGGCAACCTGCCCTCCGCCCTCGCGGCCCTGCACACCACGGGCACGCCCGAGCTGATGACCGGCCTGTTCGACCTCCTCGACGGCATGGCCGACGACCTGGCGGAGAACGCGCGGCGGCTCTACGGCTGCCGGGGGATACTGCTGCCCGCTCACGCCTCCACCTCCGGCAGGCACAACCACTTCGGCCCCGAGTGGTGCCTGACCTGCTGGACCGCGGGCGCGGCGTGGACGTCCCGCCTGTACTGGGACCACTACTCCCACACCCGCGACCGCGCGTTCCTGCGCGAGCGCGCCCTGCCCTTCCTCACCGCCGCCGCGGAGTTCCACGAGGACTTCCTCACCGACGAGGGCTTCTCCCCCTCCTACTCGCCGGAGAACACCCCCGGGGACGGCGACGGCCAGGCCGCCGTCAACGCCACCATGGACGTCGCGGCCGTGCGCGACCTGGTGCGCAACCTGCTGCGGGCGCACCGCGTGCTGGGCGTTCCCGGCTCGCGCCGCTGGGCCCGGCTGGGGGCGCGTCTGCCCGGCTACCGAATCGCCCCGGGCGGCGAGCTCGCCGAGTGGGCGGGCCCGGCCGGGCCGGTGGAGCAGAGCGAGCGGCACGCGCACCGGCACGCCTCCCACCTGTACCCGCTCTGGTACGAGACCGACCCCGCCCTGGCCTCGCCCCGGCTGCGCGCGGCGGCGGTCGCCGCCGTGCGAGCCCGCCTGGCGTGGTGGCGCGGGCAGGAGTCCGACGAGATGGCCTTCGGCCTGGTCCAACTGGGGCTGGCCGCGGCCAACCTGGGCCTGGCCGCCGAGGCGCACGAGACCCTGTCGCTGCTGGCCACCCGCTACTGGCGGCCCACCCTGGTGCCCACGCACAACCGGGGCAGCCTGTTCAACGTGGACATCGGCGGCGGGTTCCCCGCCGTGGCGGCGGCGGTGCTGGCCCGGTCCGCCGAGGGGCGCCTGGACCTGCTGCCCGCCCTGCCCCGGGAGTGGGCCTCGGGGCGGGTGGAGGGGCTGCGGGCCCGGGGCGGGATCGTCGTGGAAGTCCTGGAGTGGTCCGGCGGCCGGGCCCGCGCGCGGCTGCGGGCCGTCGAGCCCCGCCGGACGGTGGTCGCGCTGCCCGGCGGGGAACGGCGCGGGGTGGACCTGGTGCCCGACCGGACGGTGTCCCTGCAATTCGCGGTGGTCGCCGACAAGGAGTCGAAGCGCTTCGAAAATTCCCGCGCAACCCCCCTTGCCGGGGGTTAGTCGGCTATCCAGACTAATGGGGAATTCGCGCCCGCCCCGGGACCGGATTTCCGGGGAGGGCTCACCCCCCGATTCCCCCAAGGAGCCCGCACATGCCCCCCGAACAGCACCGGCCCCCCAGACGCGGGCGGGGCCTACCGGCGCTCGCCGTCGCGGCGGCCACCGCACTGGCCGCCTCCACCGTCGTCGCCGCCACCGCGGCCGGGGCCGCCCCCGCCGAACCGGCCGCGGCGCGGGCCGCCTACGAGTGGGACAACGTCGAGATCGTCGGGGGCGGCTTCGTCCCCGGCATCGTCTTCAGCGAGACCGAACCGGGCCTGGCCTACGCGCGCACCGACATCGGCGGCGCCTACCGCTGGAACCCCGACACCGAACGCTGGATACCCCTGCTCGACTGGGTCGGCTGGGACGAGTGGGGCTACACGGGCGTCGTCAGCATCGCCACCGACCCCGTCGACCCCGACCGCGTGTACGCGGCCGTGGGCACCTACACCAACGGCTGGGACCCCAACAACGGGGCCGTCCTCAGCTCCGACGACCGCGGCGAGACCTGGGACGTCGCCGAACTGCCCTTCAAACTCGGCGGCAACATGCCCGGCCGCGGCCTCGGCGAGCGCCTGGCCGTGGACCCCAACGACAACAGCGTCGTCTACTTCGGCGCGAGCGGCGGCAACGGCCTGTGGCGCAGTACCGACCACGGCGCCACCTGGGCCGAGGTCGAGGCCTTCCCCAACCCCGGCGACTACGTCCAGGACCCGGGCGACGAGACCGGCATGATGTCCGACATCACCGGCGTGACCTGGGTGGACTTCGACCCCCGAACCGGGTCCGAGGGCTCGGTCACCCAGGACGTCTACGTCGGCGTCGCCGACCTGGACGACCCGGTCTACCGCAGCCGGGACGGCGGGCAGACCTGGGAGCCCGTCCCCGGCGCGCCCACGGGGCACCTGCCCGCGCACTCGGTCGTGGACCACGAGGGCGGCCAGCTCTACATGGCCACCACCAGCACCCCCGGCCCCTACGACGGCGACTCCGGCGACGTGTGGCGCATGGACCTGGCGACGGGGGAGTGGAGCAACATCAGCCCCGTCCCGTCCAGCTCCGAGGACAACTACTTCGGCTACGGCGGCCTGACCATCGACCGGCAGGACCCGGACACGCTGATGGTCGCCACCCAGATCTCCTGGTGGCCCGACATCCAGATCTACCGCAGCACCGACCGAGGCCGGACCTGGACCCAGGCGTGGGACTGGGGCGCCTACCCCGAGCGCACCGCGCGCTACGAGATGGACATCTCCGGAGCGCCCTGGCTGGACTTCGGCGGCACCGGGACGCCCCCGGAGACCCAGCCCAAACTCGGCTGGATGACGCAGGCGATGGCGATCGACCCGTTCGACTCCGACCGCTTCATGTACGGCACGGGCGCCACGGTCTACGGCAGCGACAACCTCACCGACTGGGACGCGGGCACCACCTTCGACATCGGGGTCAGGGCGCACGGCATCGAGGAGACGGCCGTCAACGACCTGATCAGCCCGCCCGGGGGCGCACCGCTGCACTCGGCCCTGCTCGACGTCGGCGGCTTCACCCACCAGGACCTGGAGACCGTCCCCGACCAGATGTACCAGCAGCCCTACTGGGGCCACGGGACCAGCCTGGACTTCGCCGAACTCCAGCCCGCGACCATCGCGCGGGTCGGCGGCGGCGACGCCGAGGCCGCCATCGGCCTGTCCACCGACGGCGGCGAGAGCTGGTGGGCCGGGCAGGAGCCCGGCGGCGTGACCGGCGGCGGCACGGTCGCGGTGAACGCGGACGGCTCGTCCCTCGTGTGGAGCCCCGACGGCACCGGCGTCCACGTCTCCACCACCCTGGGCTCGTCGTGGACCGCCTCCACCGGCGTTCCGGCGGGCGCGAGGGTGGAGGCCGACCGGGTGGACCCGGACGTGTTCTACGCCGTCTCCGGCGGCACCTTCTACACCAGCACCGACGGCGGGGCCACCTTCACGGCGGGCTTCGACGGGCTCCCGGCCGAGGGCGAGATCCGCTTCGGCGCGGTGCCCGGCCACACCGGTGACGTGTGGGTCGCCGGAGGCACCGGTGACCACTACGGCATGTGGCGGAGCACGGACGCCGGGGCCTCCTTCGAGCAGGTCGAGGCCGTGGACGAGGGCGACGCGGTCGGCTTCGGCGCGCCCGCGCCGGGCTCGGACTACCCGGCGGTGTACACCAGCTCCAGGATCGACGGCGTGCGCGGGATCTTCCGCTCCGACGACGCGGGCGGGAGCTGGGTGCGGATCAACGACGACCGGCACCAGTGGGCCTGGACGGGGGCGACCGTCACCGGCGACCCCGACGTCTACGGCCGGGTCTACGTCGGCACCAACGGCCGGGGGATCGTCTACGGCGACCTGGCGGGCGGGGGCGGCG
>NZ_LEKI01000091.1:0-23345 GCF_001029525.1 Nocardiopsis sp. RV163
TCCCCCATCAGCTCCTCGTAGTACAGCCCGCCCCGACCTCCTGACCCGGACCCACTCCACACGGAAGGGACAACACCGCCATGGCCTACTACCGCCAGGTCGGCGAGGTGCCCCGCACCCGCCACACCCAGCACCGCACCCCCGAGGGCGGGCTGTACTACGAGGAGCTGATGGGGGAGGAGGGCTTCTCCGCCGACTCCTCGCTGCTCTACCACCGCGCCATTCCCTCGGCCATCGTCGACGCCGCCGAGTGGGAGGTCCCCGACCAGTCCCGCACCCGTAACGCCCCGATGGTGCCGCGCCACCTCAAGCTGCACGAGCTGTTCTCCGACCAGGACTGGAGAGCCGCCGACGTCGTCGGGTCGCGCCGCCTGGTCCTGGGCAACGACGACGTGCGCATCTCCTACGTGGTCGCCGGGGCGCCCTCGGAGCTGTACCGCAACGGCATCGGCGACGAGTGCGTGTACGTGGAGTCGGGCACCGCCCGCGTGGAGACCGTCTTCGGCCTGCTGGAGGTCGGCCGGGGCGACTACGTCGTCCTGCCGCGCGCCACCACCCACCGCTGGGTGCCCACCGGCGACCAGCCCCTGCGCGCCTACGCGGTCGAGGCCAACAGCCACATCGCCCCGCCCAAGCGCTACCTGTCCCGCTACGGGCAGTTCCTGGAGCACGCCCCCTACTGCGAACGCGACCTGCGCGGCCCCTCCGAGCCGCTGCTGGCCGAGGGCGAGAACGTCGACGTGCTCATCAAGCACCGCGGCGACGGTCCCGGGGGCATCTCCGGCACCCGCTACACCTACCCAACCCACCCCTTCGACGTCGTGGGCTGGGACGGGTGCCTGTACCCCTACGTCTTCAACGTCGCCGACTTCCAGCCCATCACCGGCCGAGTCCACCAGCCGCCGCCCGTCCACCAGGTGTTCGAGGGCCACAACTTCGTCATCTGCAACTTCGTGCCGCGCAAGGTGGACTACCACCCCGGCGCCATCCCGGTGCCCTACTACCACTCCAACGTGGACTCCGACGAGGTCATGTTCTACTGCGGGGGCGACTACGAGGCCCGCAAGGGCTCGGGGATCGGCCAGGGCTCCATCTCCCTGCACCCCGGCGGCCACTCCCACGGCCCCCAGCCCGGCGCCTACGAGCGCAGCATCGGAGCCGAGGCCTTCGACGAACTCGCCGTCATGGTCGACACCTTCCGCCCGCTCGACCTGGGCGAGGGCGGCCTGGCCAGCGACGACGGCGTCTACGCCTGGACCTGGGCCGGGGGACGGAGGGAACGGCGGTGAGCGCGGAACTGTACCGCGGCCTGTTCGACGACGCCGCGCTCTTCCCGCCCGGCAACGCCCCCATGGGCGGGGCGCTGCCCGACCACCGCGCCCACCGGGCCGGGCAGCGCGCCGAGTACGTCGGCCCGTTCCTGGTCTCCGACGCGCGCGTGGGCGAACTGCGCGCCGTCCTGGCGCGTGAGGAGCCGGGCCACGGACCTCTCGCGGTCGTGGTCACCGTCCCCGGCGGCGCCGAGGGCGTCGGCCCCGCCGTGGCGGCCGCGACCGCCGACCCGGCGCTGCGCCTGACCGGGGTCGAGGCCGCCGCCGCGCCCGGGACGGCCGCCGGGGTCGCAGCGCGCCTGGACGAGCACCTGCCCGAAGGGGCCGAGGGGTTCGTGGAGGTCTCACGTCAGGGTGACGTGCCCGCCGAACTGCGGTCGCTGGCGGGCACCGGCCACAGCGCCAAGTTCCGCACCGGGGGGCTCACCCACGAGGCCCATCCGAGCGAGGAGGAGCTGGCCGAGTTCATGCACGCGGCCGTGGAACTGGACCTGCCCTTCAAGTGCACGGCCGGACTCCACCACGCCGTCCGCCACACCACCGCCGAGGGCTTCGAACAGCACGGTTTCCTCAACGTCCTGCTGGCCACGGCCGCCCTGCTCGACGGAGCCTCCGAACGGGAGGCCGCCCTCGTGCTGGCCGACCGCGACGGCCCGCGCCTGGCGGCCCTGGCCGCCAAGCTCACCGACGAGGAGGCGCGCGCGGTGCGCGGCCGGTTCCGCTCCTTCGGAACGTGCAGCGTCACCGAACCCCTTGGGGACCTGGTCGTGCTCGGGGCGCTGCCCGCCTCCCGCGCCCGCTGAAGCCTCCGGTCCCGGGGCGTGCCCGCTCCAGGGTCCCGTCCGTTCCGGGAGGCCGCCCGCTCCGAGGGCCCGGCCGCTCGGAGAACCCGTCCATGTGAAGAGCCCCCCGCTTCGAGAAACCGTCCACTCCAAGAAAGCGAACGCCATGCCCGAAAGCTGGCTCGACCTCGCCCCGGACGCGCAGTTCGGCCTGGCCACCCTGCCCTACGGCGTGTTCGGCACCGCCGACGACCCCGCGCCCCGCACGGGCGTGGCCGTCGGTGACCACGTCCTGGACCTGGGAGCCGCGGCCCGCGCCCTGGACGCGCCCTTCGCCTACGCCGTCGACCGGCCCAGCCTGGACGCCCTGCTGGCCGCCGGACGGCCGGTGTGGGACCAGGTGCGCGCCGCGCTCACCGACTGGTTCACCGACCCCGCGCGCGCCGAGGCCGTGCGCCCGCACCTGGTGGACCGGGCCTCGGTGCGCATGCACCTGCCCTTCACCGTCGCCGACTACGTGGACTTCTACGCCTCCGAGCACCACGCCAGCAACGTCGGCCGCATGTTCCGCCCCGACCAGGAGCCCCTCACCCCCAACTGGAAGCACCTGCCCATCGGCTACCACGGGCGTTCGGGCACCATCGTGGTCTCGGGGACCGACGTCGTGCGCCCCACCGGCCAGCGCAAGCCGCCGAACGAGCCCGCTCCCGTCTTCGGGCCCTCGGTCCGCCTGGACATCGAGGCCGAGGTGGGCTTCGTCGTCGGGACCGGCAGCGAGATGGGCGAGCGCGTGGCGGTGGACGACTTCGCCGACCACGTGTTCGGGGTGTTCCTGCTCAACGACTGGTCCTCCCGCGACCTCCAGGCCTGGGAGTACGTGCCGCTGGGGCCGTTCCTGGGCAAGTCGTTCGCCACGTCGGTGTCGCCGTGGATCGTGCCGCTGGCCGCGCTGGAGTCCGCGCGCGTGGAGCAGCCCGCCCAGGACCCCGAGCCGCTGCCCTACCTTCGCGGCGAGGACGGGCCCTGGGGTCTGGACCTGCGCCTGGAGGTGCGGCTCAACGGGCACCTGGTCTCCACGCCGCCGTTCTCGCAGATGTACTGGACGGCGGCGCAGCAGCTCGCGCACATGACCGTCAACGGGGCGTCCCTGCGCACCGGGGACGTGTACGCCTCCGGCACGGTCAGCGGACCCGAGCGCGAGCAGCGGGGCTGCCTGCTGGAGCTGACCTGGAGCGGGAAGGAGCCGCTGACCCTGCCGGACGGCACCGAGCGCACCTTCCTGGAGGACGGCGACGAGGTGACCATCACCGCCACCGCGCCGGGCCCGGACGGGACCACCGTGCACTTCGGCGAGGTGACCGGCAGGATCCTCCCCGCCCGCTGAGGTCTCGGAACGGCCCCGCGCACCCTCCCCGAGGGCGCGCGGGGCCGTTCCGTGCACGGACATCAGGCACCCAAGGCCTGTCGAACCGTAGGTTCCCAACGCTCTTGTCCTCAAGAGGCATCGCGACCCGGCGAGATGCGCTGGTGTCTCAACGAGGAGACTCTCCATCCGTCTCCTTGTTCTGTCCGGTGCTTCGTCCGCTGGAACTCCGGCTTTGTCTCACCCGGGCAGCACGTCGGCCGCGCCCCGCAACAGGCGAACCCACCTTCGCTTGCACTGTGGAATCCTTGGCCGATCCGCCGAACGGGGGTGGGCGGGCCATCCCCGGCAAGGTCATGAGCGCCGACAAACGCGGGTTCAAGGTGTGCTCGGCCTACTGTGCTCCGATGACACACTGGTCGTTCCACCCTGGTCCGGCTGACCCGATCCCTGAGACCTCATCACGCTGATCGGCGACCTGAGCCGAATCGGAATCGGTTTCCGTTCCCTGCACGAGGTGCTGGGCGTCAACACCCAGAAGGGCGTCTGGCCTTCTACGTCTCCGCCGCCTCGGCCGAGTCCATCCGCGGTCTCACCACGGAGGGCACCCATGAAGGATTCGACACCACCCCCAGATGACCGGAAACGCCTGGGTCGATCCCCAGCGACGGGGGGCGTCATACCCACGCGTTGCTGGCACAGCCAGAGGACACGGTGTTCTCGATCGCCAGCCCTCTCGGCGCGTCGAGGTCGGCGCTGTACGAACACGTCCCTGAACTGCTTGCTGACCGCAGTGCGCTGGAAGTCCACGCGGATCAACAACCGCTACTCGCCATGGCGATGCTGCGAGGCCAAGGCGGCTCTTGCGCGTATCACCAAGCCCTCGTTCGGGAAACCGGGTTTGGCTGGCCTGATGTGGCCACTCGGCAAAACAGCCGCTTGATCTGCATTTATTCAATCCCTTGTTCCTGCATGAATGGATTCTTGGTCGGCTTCGCGCTTTCATGCTCCGGGATAAGTACTGTGAACTGCAGATTTAAGGAACTGTGGCTGCCATGCACGGTTCGCGGGCGCGTGTTAGGCTAATGCAATCAGTTACCCAAAATGCGGAGATCCCCTTGCATAATGGAAAACTGAAAGCCATCGCGCCCTTCGCTGCTTCTGCTCTTCTGCTCGGGCTCGCCCCTGCTGCGCAGGCGGAGGAATCCCACCCCGGGTTTGAACTCGTTTCCACGAGCACTGTTACGCTCGAAGAAGCGATGCAGCAGGATCGGATCACGACGTTCGCTGCCAACGACGCCATCGAAACCTATGTCACAGAGCAGGCGGCTGAAGGTAGAGAAGTCGACCCTGAAAATGTGACAGCTATCGAGTTCGACCTGTTGGATCTTGTGAAGACCGGCAGGGTGCGCATCCACTTGGTGCCGGAAGGGACGATCCTGCTCGGGGTGACGTCACCGATGCTGGTGTTCCGGCTGCGCACCGGCGAAACCGTTATCTCAAGTGATCACGTTGACGGTAACGTCATCTACGACGCCGACCGCAACGGTCGTCTCACCACACTGATCACTGGGGCCATGGCGGAGGCACTCCCCGCCAGGCTCTCTCTCGAAGCCCTGAAGGATCTCGCATGAACACCGAATGGCACAAGAGCACCTACAGCTCCACTGGCGGGAACTGTGTGGAGGCCCGTGAGGGTGCTGTCGGTGCGGAGGTCCGCGATACTCAGCATCGGGACCAGGGGTGCCTGACGTTCGATCGTCGGGAGTGGGCCGCCGTTCTCGCCGTTACGAAGGGGTGAACCGTGAGGTCTGACTGGCACAAGTCCAGCTACAGCGGAAACCAGGGGGCATGTGTGGAGGTGGCTGAAGGCGACAAGGTTCTGGCGAGGGACACGGAGAACCGTAACCTCGGGCACATCGAACTTACGCCGGACGCATGGACCGCGTTGGTGAAGGCCCTCTAGAGCGCATCGCAGAGACGGCTCCCTGCCATCCCCTGGCAGGGAGCTCGTTTTGTGCTCAGTGACAGCGTTCTGGTTGATAAGCATGCCGTTCACGAAGTAGCTGAAGTGTGTGGAGGTTTCCGGAGAAGTCGAATGCTACGGCTGCCGGATACGTGACAGGATGTCAGGAATGATGGAGCGCTTCGTGGTTCGGCGTTCTCACCGGCGCAAGGCATCTACTTCATCGCCTTGGATTGAGGAGTAGGTAGTGAAGGAATGGCACAAGTCGTCCTACAGCGATGGTCGTGGCGGTAACTGTGTGGAGGTAGCGGAGGGATCGGTCACCGGTATTCGCGACACCCAGAATCGGCAGCTGGGTCACTTGTCGGCCCCGGCGCCTGAGTGGACCGCCCTGCTCGCAGCGGTGCGCGTCCAGTAGCAGTACAGCGCGAACCGGCCCCGCCCAGGCGGGCGGGGCCGGTCTCACCTGTTCGCTGGGCGTGGGCACCCCGTTCCACGGGACGGGGCAGGCGGGGAGCCTCCCGCGATTCCGTCGACGCGGGAGGCCCTCACCTGGCGCGGACCCGGATCAGGGCTGGTCGCCGGTGTAGCGGTAGATGTTGTTGTTGGCGCTGACGCCCCAGACGGTTCCGTCGGCGGCGGCGCTGATGTCGACCAGTCCTCCGGGGATGTTGACCCAGGGGTTGGCGTCGTCGTTGGTGTAGCGGTAGATGGCGTCACGGCTGTTGACGCCCCACACGTTGGTGCGGGAACCCGTCGAGATCCTGGTCAGTGCTCCGGAGAGCTGCTTCCAGTGGGAGGAGCCCTGGTCGCCGGTGTAGCGGTAGATGTTGTTGTTGGCGTTGACGCCCCAGACGGTTCCGTCGGCGGCGGCGCTGATGTCGACCAGTCCTCCGGGGATGTTGACCCAGGGGTTGGCGTCGTCGTTGGTGTAGCGGTAGATGGCTCCGTCGGCGTTGACGCCCCACACGTTGGTGCGGGAACCCGTCGAGATCCTGGTCAGTGCTCCGGAGAGCTGCTTCCAGTACGCCATGTCAACCTTCTCCGTCCATTCGGGGTATTGCGCTGAACTGTCAGGAACACCTGTGGCACGGCCGGTCCAGGGGTGACCGGTGTACCCGTGGGGCGACGGTGGACGCGAAGAACTTCGACGGCTCGAACATCGGCCGCTCGACCTTTCCCCTTCCAGAAAGGAATTCTCTGAATGGGGCTGGTGCGACGATGTTCCGCGTCTTCTCGGTGGAGCCGTGGAATCTTCGCCTCTCCCGGTCTCGCACGTCGCTGCCGTTGAGATGCCCGAGGGTGAGGGGGTGCAATCCCTTCGGACCCGTTTCGGCCAATGTTCAGAAAATTATTCCCACGCAAAAAGATCCGTGATATGGAGATGGCAAATCCACTATAGGAGAAAAAGTATAAGATTCCCGGAATGTATTCCCGTGCGCCGACGGTGGTCCAGGGGCGTGGAGTGTCCGGAGGCCGGTCGTCGTTCGGCCGACGTCGTTGCCCGCGCGGGCTGTCCTGCTGGCGGCACGGGAACTCAGCGGGAAGCGGTTCCGATCAGGGTTCCCACATGATCGACCTCCGGGGCCTCCTCCTCCCACACGCGCACCTCATGGAACCCGTGATCAACCAGAATCTCCTCCCACACCGCGGGCTCGTAGGCCCACCGGTACACCCACACCCGGCGGCCGGTGAACCCGCCTCCGTACATGCCCTGCACTCCGTACGACCCGGGAACCGCGGGGGCGTGGGAGAACACGAACCTTCCACCGGATTCCAGACGGTCGTGCACCAGCGGGAACAGCACGTCGGGATCGGTGAACCAGGCCGCGCCCCACACCGAGTAGACGGCGTCCCACCGCTGGTCGGCCCCCGCCAGGAACTCGACCGCGTCCGCGTGATGGAACTCCACGCCCAGGTGTCCCCACTGGTGGCGGGCCCGCTTCACCGCCACCGGTGACACGTCCAGCCCCGCGGCCTTCACACCCCGGGCGGCGAGTGCGGCGACGGCCGCCCCCTGCCCGAACCCCAGCTCCAACGCGGAGGCGGGCTCCCCCAGCAGTTCGAACCCGGGTCCGTGCCCCGGGTACTGGGTCCACTCCAGGGCGGTGGCCAGCGCCTCCTCCGGGTCCTCCGGTGTGACGCCCTGGGCGTAGCGGTCCCAGTAGCTCGGGATGCCCATGGTCGGGTTGGCCATGGTCGTGGTCCTCGCGACGCGGCGTGCAGGAACCGGACCAAGGTAGCCACGCCGCGGCCGGGGCAGCAGGAGGACGGCGAAACAGACCGCCACCCGCGCAGGTGTCTACCTCGCCCGGGTTCGGCGCGGAACAGGCAGCGGTGGCCCGACCCGCGGGTGCACGGGGCGCCCTGGAACGCGAAGCCGCAGCGTGCCCGGGTCGGGGTTCGCGGAGTCGGGTGTTTCCGGCCGTTTCTGCGTCTTTCCGAGGCGATCCCATGCCATGATTTTTGGGGTTCGCTGATGGCAACCGATGACTACTGATGGGGAAGACACGTGGCTGAGCGCCAGACCGGCACGGTGAAGTGGTTCAACGACGAGAAGGGGTACGGCTTCATCACACCGGAGTCCGGGCCCGACCTTTTCGTTCATTTCAGGGCGATCGAGGGCACCGGCTTCAAGTCGTTGCAGGAAGGCCAGACGGTCAGCTTCGAAGCTGTCCAGGGCCAGAAGGGGATGCAGGCGGACAAGGTCCAGGTGGAAGGGTAGGCAAGGCCCGCCTGAACCGAAGCGCGCGAAGCCCTCGCATCCGGTCTCCCGGGTGCGGGGGTTTCGTCGTGTACGGCATATGAAGCGCGGTCCAGGCGGCCCCGGTCGGTGCCGGTGGCGTCCGCGCGGACCGCCCCGGCCGAGTCCGAAGCGCGGCACCGACCGGGGCGGGGATGGCCACCGGACCCGCGCTACCCCGCACTGGTGCTTTTCCGTGCCAATCGGAGAATAAAGAGCAAAACCGCACTATGTGAATTAGCGCGCAAGGCAGACAGTTCAGGCTTCTGGCATGTGCGGACTTGGGGGAAAATTACGCGAACTCGTGTTCGCTGCGCTAGCGTGTTCCCCGAAAAGAAAAATCCCGGTCGGTGCGCCAAACACCGAACCGGGATTTGGCCGACGCCTGCGTTAACAAGCGTCCGGCCGCGCCACCTACCTGCTTCAACCAGGAAGGCGACTCGTCGTGGAGTCTACCGCTCTCGTCCCTTGTGTCACCACCGAACGCCGTGATTCGGCCCGTTTTTTCGGTCCGCGCCAACGCCCCCGCGGGGCAATGCGCGGAATTGGTTTCATACCGGACATCTGGGTCAATGAAGCCCGCGAAGCCGGACTCTTCCCCACATCCCGCGCTTTCATCGCCGCCACGGTCATCGCCCGCGCCGCCGACCTCGACGGCCGCTGGTGCTTCCTCTGCCTGGACACCCTGGTCAGCCGGTCCGGCCACCTGCTCAGCCTCTCCGTGGCCAAGCGCGCCGTCGCGGACCTCGTCGCCGCCGGGCTGGTCCGCAAGCTCGACCCCGTTCAGACCCGGGCCTTCTTCGCCGAGGACATCAGGGAGCGCACCCGCTCGCCCGATCGCCTGCCGCTCGTCCTCGAACTCCTGATCCCCGCCGAGGACTTCCCCGAACCGGTCCGCGAGGAGATCAACGCCGTCCGCGCGGCCCTGGGGGAGGAGCCCCTGGACGAGGCCACCCGCCCCCGGATCAGGAAGGCCGCGACGGTTCGGATCGACCTCGGCGACGGGTCGAATCGACCCGCACACCTGTATCCCATTCACCTCTCCTCCGACGAGCGCCCCGATTCCGTCCGGAGGAGCCCAGACACAGCAGGAGAGCCCGAAGCCGCGCGGCCCGAACCCGGGCGTCCGAGCACGCACGGACGTCCTCCACACGCGCATCCCCGGAACGCACACCCTCCGCACGCCCAGCCCTCGCAAGGACACCCCCTGCTCCGGCACGTCCCCGACGCCGCCCTCAACGACCCGCGCGCCGACCGGGCCGCCCTCACCCGCGCCCTGCTGCGCCTGCGCGACGCGGGCCTGACCGAACAGGAACTCACCGCCCTCGTCCGGGGCGCGGAGAGGCTGCGCCGCCCCTTCCCGGCCCTGATGCTGCGCCTGCGCGGCCCGGCCGAGGCCCGCGCCTTCCTCACGGGAGTCCTGGGGCGGGGAGTCACGCCCACGACGCCCTGGCAGGCGGGGATTCCCGCGCCCCGAAGGCCCGCCGACGATCGCGGCCCCGACGACGGCGCCCCCTTCGCCCGTCCGCCGGGGTTCGACGTGGACGCCCGGGGCACGGCGGTGCGCACCTGCCCCGACCACCCCGGCGTTCGCAACGTTCCCGGCGGCGCCTGCCGGGCGTGCGGCGGCCTCTGCCGGTTGGTGCCGGGCGAACTCCCGCGCCCACCGGCCCCGCCTCGACCGCCCGAGCCGACCGGGGCGGGGGAAGCAACCCCCGCACTCGAACCGGCCCTCACCGAACGCATCCTGGCCTCGCTCATGGGAGGCGGGCCGATCGCCGCCGACGAAGCCCCCGCACCTGGGACGACACCAGTGCACCCGCCCGCGCGTCAGGCCGTCATCGACCGGATCCGCCGACGGCTCGCCGCGTGAGGCCCCAGCGGCGGACACGGCACGGCGGCAGACGCGGCCCGTCACCGGGTCTGGAGCGAGGCGAGGAACTCGTCGGTCCTGCGGACCTCGTCGCGGTCGTGGGTGCTGACGTTGGCGAGCACCTCGGAACCGCCGGTGCGGTCGAGGAGTTCGGTGAGCGCGTCCGCCACCTGCTCGGGAGTGCCCGCGATCGCGGAGTCCATCCAGCCGTGCACCTCCCTGCGCTTCCTGTCGCGGCTCGTCTCCCCCAGCAGCCGACGCACCTCCTCGACGGGGCGGAGCGCGCGGAACTCCCCGACCTCCCGGGAGTCCGCGTACGCCCAGGCCTCGGGCAGCAGCAGGTCGCGGGCGCGCTCCCCGGTCTCGGCGACGGAGACGTCCACGTTCACGACCAGGTAGGGAGCGGGCGCGGTCGGGCTCGGCCGGAAGTCCTCGAAGTACGCGGCGATCCTGTCCGGGTCGCGAAGGACCGGCCCCCCGACCACCGCCGGAAGTCCCAGCTCGGCGGCGAGTGCCAGCCCCTCCCGGACGGCGAGCAGGAACACCGGCGGAGGCGCGACGCTGGGTTTAGCGGTGATCCCGGCCCGTCCGCTCAGGTACTCGCCCACCCTTTCGACCTCGGCCTGGTACTCGCCCTCGCCCAGGGCGGTGCGCCCGAGCGCACGCCGGATCGGAGCGGTGAAGCCGAGAGAGCCGCCCAGTCCCAGGTCGATCCTGCCGGGGAAGAGCGCTTCCAGGAGCAGCGCCTGCTCGGCGACCACCAGCGGGCTGTGGTTGGGGACCATGACCCCGCCCGTGCCCAGGCGGATGCCGCGCGTGCGGGAACCGATGGCCGCGAGCAGCACGGTGGGGGCCGAGCTGGCGATACCGGGCACCGCGTGGTGCTCGGCGGTCCAGAACCGGTGGAACCCGAGTTCCTCCGCGCGCACGGCCCTCTCGACGGTCGTCGCGATCGTCTGGGCGTCGGACTCGCCGCTGCGCGTCCGCGAGCGGTCAAGCAGGGAGACCCGCATCGGTCCTCGCCTCCGTCCGTGTGGTGGGGCAGCGCTTCGTCCTCCTCCGCCCGGAGCGTACTCCCCGCGAGCCCGTGTGCGGGTTCCGGACTCGGACTCCGGACTCCGCGCTCGTCAGCGGTTCCCTCAGTCCGGTTGCGGACCGGTGCACACCCCCACCGGTCCGTCCGCGCGACCGGCCGTCTCCGCAGGGGACGCGGACACGAGCGGCCCCGGGCGGCGAACCGTCGCCCGGGGCCGCTCGCTAGCCCGTGTCAGGCCCGGGTCATGGTGGAGTCGTAGCCGCCCCCGCCGGGGTAGACCCATGCGCCGGTGACGGTGTCGCCGTCGGCGCTGAAGGTGCCCTCGTAGTAGGCGGGGCTGCCCTTCGCGCCGCCCCAGATGGTCAGCCTGCCGCCGACCAGCTCGTACGCGTAGTCCAGCGTGTTGCCGACCGAGTCGTAGAAGCGCGAGACCACGTCCGCGCCGACCGGCTCCCCGAACGGCCGCGGGTTGCCGATCACCTCCATGCCGGTGACGGCCTGGCCGAACTGCGAGAGCTCGACGTGCTGGAGCAGGAAGAAACCGCCGGGCATCCACTCGTAGCGCACGGTTCCCTCGGCTCCGCCGGTGACCGTCCAGGTGCCGACCAGGCGGTCCAGGGCCCTGAGGTCGGCGCTCGGCTCGTAGGTCTGCGGCATCCCGTGGTTCTCCGACGTCTCGTGGGCCTCGGTCATCTCGGACATTCCGTTCTCCTTGTGTGTCGTGGTGGGTGTTCGCCGTTACCTCGGAGGCGCGGACCGATCCTCGACCTGCCTTCCGTGTGACTCACCTCACGCCAAGATCGTGTCGAGAACCCGGAACCCGCCACGAGGTAGCGGCAGGAACCCACCGAGGAGGAATCCATGGCCACTACCGCTGCCACCACCGCGAACCGCCGCTCGTCCGCGCCCCTGCTCCTGGCCGGAGCCCTGGCCGGACCGGTCTTCTTCGCCTCCGCGACCGCGCAGATGCTGACCCGAGAGGGCTTCGACATCACCCGGCACCCGATCAGCCAGCTCTCCACCGGCGACCTCGGCTGGATCCAGATCGCCACCTTCGTGCTCGCCGGTCTGGGCGGCCTGGCGCTGGCCATCGGTGTCGGGCGTACCCTCACCGAGGGGACCGGGCGCCGGGCGCTGCCCGTCCTCATCGGGATCTTCGGCGCCGGGATGGTCGCCGCCGGAGTGTTCACCATGGACCCCCAGTACGGCTTCCCCGCCGGGACCCCCGACGCCCCGGCGGCCCAGATGTCCTGGCACGGGATCGCCCACTCGGCCGCGGCGGCCGTCTCCTTCACCGCGCTGGCCGTGGCCGCCGTCGTCCTGGCCGTGCGCTGCGTCCGCCGCCGGGCCGTGCTGCCCGCCGTCGGCAACGGAGTCGCCGCGCTCGTTCTGCTGCTGCCCGTGTCTGCGGAGCACATGAGTGTCCAGATCGCCGTCAACGGCCTGGTCGCCTTCACCTGGACGACCGTTCTGTCCCTGTCCCTGCGCCGTGCCGCCTGACCGACCCGTACTCTTTCGCCCGAACGTTCGACGGAAGGAACCGCCGTGAAGTACCTGCTGCTCAGCTACACCCCGGCCGCCGCCTGGGACGCCGCGACCGCCGACACCCCCTCCCAGGAGGCGCTGGCGGCGTTCGCCGCCTACCAGGAGTTCGAGCGGGAGCTGATCGAGACCGGCGAGTTCGTCAGCAGCGAGGGCCTGGGGCACCCGGCGGTCAGTACCACGGTCCGCAGGGCCGAAGGCGGCGTGGTGGCGACCGACGGGCCCTTCGCGGAGCTGAAGGAGGTCCTGGCCAGCTTCGCCGTGATCGACGTGGCCGGCCAGGAACGGGCCGTGGAGATCGGTTCGCGCATCGTCGAGGCGCTGGGAGAGCCGATCGAGATCCGGCCGGTCATGGGCGAGGACTTCACGGCGTGAACGACCGCGACCGTGCGCAGCGGCGCCCGCCGATGGCGGACGGCCAGCGCGACGGCGGGCGGCTGACCCCCGGCGCGGACGCGGACATCGAGCACCTGCTGCGCACCGAGGCGCCGCAGGTGCTCGGCGCACTGGTGCGGCGCTTCGGCCGCTTCGACGCCGCCGAGGACGCGGTGCAGGAGGCGCTGCTCGCCGCGAGCCGGGCCTGGCCCGCCGGCGGCGTACCGGAGAACCCGCGTAGCTGGCTGATCCGCGTCGGCTACCGGCGCCTGGTCGACCTCCTCCGCGCAGACCAGGCCAGACACCGGCGCGAACAGGAGATAGGCGCCGCCGAAATGGCCATGCAGGAGCCGGACCGGCGGGCCGCCCCCGCCCGGGAGGGTGACGACGGCCTGGCCCTGCTGCTGCTGTGCTGCCACCCCGCGCTCAGCGCCGCCTCCCAGGTGGCGCTCACGCTGCGCGCCGTGGGCGGCCTGACCACCGCCGAGATCGCGCACGCCCACGGGACTCCGGAGAACACCATGGGCACGCGGATCAGCCGTGCCAAGCAGCGGCTGGCCCGCGCCGGAGCCCGCTTCACCCCGCCGACCGACGCCGACCGCGACAGCCGGATCACGGCGGTGGCGAAGGTGCTCTACCTGGTCTTCAACGAGGGCTACACGACCTCCGAGGGCGACCAGCTCGCCCGCGTCGACCTGACCCGCGAGGCCATCCGGCTGACGCGCATGCTCCACCACGCCCTGCCCGACGACGCCGAGGCCACCGGTCTGCTCGCACTCATGCTGCTCACCGAGGCACGCCGCCCCGCGCGCACCGGCGACCACGGCGAGCTGGTGCCCCTGGACGAGCAGGACCGGTCGCTGTGGAACGCCGAACTCGTCCGCGAGGGCACCGAGCTGATCGACGGCGTGTGGAACCGCGGTGAGGTCGGCCCCTACCAGTTGCAGGCCGCGATCGCGGCCGTGCACGCGGCGGCCCCGGCGCCGGAGCGGACCGACTGGGTGCAGATCGCGGTGCTCTACCTGTGGCTCGAACGGCTCAGCCCCACCGCTCCCGTGCGGCTGGGCCGGGTGGTGGCGGTGGCCGAGGCGTACGGCCCGGCGCGGGGGCTGGCCCTGCTGGACGACCTCGACCGACGCTTCGCGCTCGGCCGGGACCCCCTGACCCGGCAGCGCGAACGCGCGGTGCGCGCTCACCTGCTGGAGAGGACAGGGGAGGGGGAGGGAGCGGCGGCGCTGTACCGGGAGGCGGCCTCCCTGACCGGCAACCGGGTCGAGCGGCGGTTCCTGCTGGACCGCGCCGACCGCCTCGGCTGAGGGGCGTGGCCGCGACGCTGTGTCAGCCCTCAGCCGAAAGAGGGAGGACCCCGGTCGCGTCGGCGGCCGGGGCCCCTTCCCCAGCACTGTCAGGGGTTGGAGTACATCTGCACCACGACGCGGTCGAAGCGGCGCTCCTTGAGGTCCTGGCGGGTGATGGTCCAGTACAGGATCCCCATCGGCACTCCGACCCACTGCGCGAGCAGGACCCAGTCCTCGGGGCTGGACCACTGTTCGCCCTCCTCCGGGAACGCCGAGGCACGGGCCGGGTCCCCGTAGCCGTCGAAGTCCGCGGCGTAGCCGCCGATCTGCCACTCGCCGCCCCCGTCGGACTGTTCGGACCAGATCTTCCGGAGCGTCTCCGCGCGGGGGTGCAGGGCGAGGGCCTCCTCCTCTACGGGGCAGGAGGGCAGTCCCACGCCGGGGACCAGCCGCAGGTCACCGGTGCGCCTCAGCTCCTCGTCCAGGTCCTCGGGGGAGTCGTACTCGTAGGGCTCGTAGCCCGGTGAGGACTCCCGCTCCTCCACCGGCGTCCCCGCCGGTACGTACACGGCGCCGCCCGGGATGACGAACTCGTCCAGCTCGACGTTCGCGAACAGGAGCAGGCGGCCGTCGGGCGGCAGCGGGATGTCGGTGGCCTCCGGCGGTATCGCGGCCAGGTCGAGCGTCGCGATGAGCTGGTGGTCGTCGCGGTTGTCGGGGTCGTCGCCCCACAGCGTGCCCGGGGTGGGCGCGTCCGGCGGGAGCATCAGCGGACTGCCGAGCCTGCCGACGACCGTGCCGCCGCCGTCGCGCGCCGTCCGCAGCTTCGGGCGGGCCAGCCCGAGCCACCGGTCGACGTCGTCGGCCGGAACCCCCCTGTCGAGCGCCTGCTCCCGGAACCTGTCCAGCCACCACAGCACCGACGCGGGCAGGGCCCTGACCGACGGGTGCAGCACCCCCGCACCGAACTCCCAGCCGGGCTCCGGCGCCACCACGCCCGGCTCGCCCGGCCCCGCGAGCCACTCCGCCGCGGACGACCGCGTCCGGGCGTCGGCGTCCGACAGCGCGGCCGTCGCTGCCGCCCGGGCGTCCGGGTGGTCGCCGAGCACGCGCCGGGCCGCCAGGCGGTGGCGGTTCGCGCCGAGCGCGAGCGAGGTCAGGCGCGGGACCAGGGCCTCGGGGGCGGCGGGGAAGCGTTCGAGGACGGTCAGGATCATCGTCGTCGTGTCCACGGCGGGGTCGTCCGGATGCCGCTTCCCGTCGCCGCCGTCGAGGTACTCGTCCGCCAGGTCCAGGCGCTCGGCGAACAGGGGCCACCAGCGCTCGGCGTCCTCCGGGGTCACGAAGGCGCCGATCTTGCGTCTGAGGGAGTCCGTGCGGGTGACCAGGAGCGAGGCGGTCCGCCGGTCCGCGTCGGACAACCCGGCGGCGCGGAACGCGTCCCGCAGGGCGCGGACGTCGGGCATCAGCGCCAGCCGCCCCTCGACGCGGTGCCAGGAACGGTCCCCCTCGGACCCGCCCCCGGCCCCCAGCGTCCGCAGTTCCTCCGCCAGGTCCGCGTCCTGCGGTGCGGCGACGTCGGGAACGGGAACGGCTGCCTCCGAGGTTCTCAGCGCCCGCACCCGGGAGGCGGCCCGGCGCAGCAGCCCCTCGCTCCCGGGGTCCTGAGACCCGTCGCCGCCGCCGTCGGCCAGGGCCTCCTCGATCGCCGCGACCCCGCCGTCCAGGTCGGCCAGGCGGGCCAGGACGTCCGGCAGACGGTCAACCGGCGCGGTCCGCAGGTGCTGGCGCAGCAGGTCCACCTGCCGGGGGCCGTCGGTCCGGGCCAGGGCGGAAAGCGCCTGAGCGCGGACGCCCGCGTCGGTGTCGACCGCCAGTTCGGCGGCGAGTTCCGCGTGCGCCTCCGGCCGGTGCGCGCACCGGTCCGCCACGTACCTGCGAGTGTTCGGACCGGACCCGGAGACGACGTCCGCGAGCTCGTCGGCGTGCCGGGCGAGGAACGCGACGCCGGCCTCGCTCTCCAGGAGCCGGTGCCGACGAAACGGCCAGTGGCGGGAGTCCGAGTACAGCAGCGCCGACAGGGCGGCGTGCACGGGAGTCCGGCCGGGTGCGCCGCCCGCCCGGGCGACCTCGGTGAGGGTGCGGGGGTCCCACCGCCGCTGGGCGTCCTCGGCGTCGGTCCCGTCGGCGGCGTCGTGGACACGGAGCACGTCGTCGGCCAGCACGAGGAGCCACGACGGCTCCCCGGACGACGGGTCGTTGCCGGTGACCGCGTGCAGCACCTGTCCGAACCGGACGAGCAGGTCGATCGGCGCGAGTCGGTAGAGCACCAGCCGCGCCGCGTCGGCCTCCCGCAGCGACCAGCCGGGATGCGCGTCGGCGACGGCGGCCAGCCGGTCGGCCGACCAGACCGCGTCCGGCTTGGCGACCATGTCGGCGCCGGTAGGCCGCTCCCGCAACGCCGCCAGGGCCTGCGGTCGGGTGCCGCTGAGCACGTGCTCGACGACCGGTTCGTGGGTCTCGGACACCCGCAGCGGCGCGAGGCAGTCCCGCACCGCCGCCGCCACCCGGGCAGAGGTGTCCGTGCCGCCGCCCGAGCCGGTCGTTCCTGCTTCAGATTCGTACATGCCGGAAGACTAGGGGCAGAGTCGGACACGCGGTTTCGCCGCCGTGCCCTCGGCCCGGCCCGCGCCCATCGCGCCGGGGGGCGGTCACCGCGGCACACGGCGGGCGGACGGCTCGGCGCGTCAGAGCACCCCCTTCAGGTAGGAGCCCGTGCGGCTGTCCGGGGCCGCCGCGACCTGCGCGGGTGTGCCCTGCGCGACGATCCGGCCCCCCTGCGATCCGCCGCCCGGGCCCAGGTCGATGACGTGGTCGGCGGCGGCCACGACCCGCATGTCGTGCTCGGCCGCGACCACGGTGGCGCCCGCGCCGACCAGGTCGCGCAGGCGGCCGACGAGGACGTCGGCGTCGTGGGGGTGGAGGCCGGTGGTGGGCTCGTCGAGCAGGTAGACCGTGCCGGTGACCCGGCGGCGCTGGAGTTCGGTGGCCAGTTTGATCCGCTGGGCCTCGCCGCCGGACAGCTCCGTCGCGGGCTGGCCCAGGCGCAGGTAGCCCAGGCCCACCCCGGCGAGGGTCTCCAGGGAGCGCCGCACCGACGGCTCCTCGGTGAAGAACCCCGCGGCCTCCTCCACCGACATCGCGAGCACGTCCGCGACCGTGCTCCCCCGGTACCGCACCCGGAGGGTGTCGTCGTTGTAGCGCGAGCCGCCGCAGGTCGGACAGGGGGCGTAGGTGGTGGGCAGGAACAGCAGCTCCACCGACACGAACCCCTCGCCCTCGCAGTCGGGGCAGCGTCCACCCACGACGTTGAAGGAGAACCGGCCGGGCCCGTAACCGAGCGCGCGGGCCTCCTCGGTGGCCGCGAACAACTTGCGCACCGTGTCGAAGAGCCCGGTGTAGGTCGCCAGGTTGGAGCGCGGTGTGCGCCCGATGGGCTGCTGGCTGACCCACACCACCCGGCCGTGTTCGGCGGCCGGGTCCGCGATCTCCGCCAGCAGGGAGGACTTGCCCGAGCCGGACACGCCGGTCAGGGCGGTGAACACACCGAGGGGGACGTCGACGTCCAGCCCTTCGAGGTTGTTGCGGGCGGCCCCGCGCAGCTCCAGGTACCCGCCGGGGGAGTGGGTCCGGTGCTCCGGGAGGCCGTCACCGAACAGGTAGCGGCCGGTCACCGACTCCGCGACCCCGCGCAGGCCGGGGACCGGGCCGCTGTACAGGACGCGCCCGCCGTGCTCGCCCGCCCCCGGCCCGACGTCGACGATCCAGTCCGCGCCGCGCACGACGTCCGGGTCGTGCTCGACGAAGCACACGGTGTTGCCGCCGTCGCGCAGGCGCCGGAGGATCTTCGAGAGCGCCTCGACGTCGGCCGGATGCAGACCCGCCGAGGGCTCGTCCAGGACGTAGACCACCCCGAAGAGCCCCGTGCCGAGCTGGGTGGCCAGCCGGATCCTCTGCAACTCCCCGGTGGACAGGGTCGGCGCCGGTCGGGCCGCGCTCAGATAGCCCAGGCCCAGCTCCGCCAGAACCCCGACCCGTGCCGTGATCTCCCCGACCAGCGCCCCCGCCGGGCCCGGGTCCTGCGCCCAGGGGCGCAGCAGGGCCACCAGCTCGGTCAGGGGCAGCGCCGCCAGTTCGGCGATGGTGTGCCCGGCGAAGGTGACCCGCAGCGCCTCCTGCCGCAGCCGCCGACCGCCGCACTCCGGGCAGGTCCGGTCCACCATGAACCCGGCGGCCCCGCGCCGCCGGGCCTCACTGGCGGAGGAGGCGTACGCCTTGAGCACCAGCCTGCGTGCGCTGCTGTACTTGCCCTGGTAGGGGCGGTGGACACGGCCCGCCTCGCGGACCGGGTGGACGGTCACCACGGGCTGCTCCTCGGTGAACAGGATCCAGTCGCGCTCGCCTCGGGGCAGCTCCCGCCAGGGCCGGTGGATGTCGTACCCGAGGGCGTCGAGGATGTCGCGCAGGTTCTTGCCCTGCCAGGCCCCGGGCCAGGAGGCGATCGCCCCTTCTGCGATGCTCAGCCCGGGGTCGGGCACCAGCGACCCCTCGGTGACCTCGTGCTCGACCCCCTCCCCGTGGCACGTCGGGCAGGCCCCGGCCGCGGTGTTGGGGGAGAAGGAGTCGGAGTCCAGGCGCCGCGCCCCGGGCGGGTAGACCCCAGACCGGGAGAAGAGCATGCGCAGCGTGTTGGACAGCGTGGTGAGGGTGCCCACCGTGGAGCGGACCGAGGGCGCCGAGCGCGGCTGGGCGAGCGCCACGGCGGGCGGCATCCCGGTGACGTCGTCCACGTCCGGGGCCGGGAGCTGCTGGAGCAGGCGCCTGGCGTACGGCGCCACCGACTCCAGGTACCGGTGCTGGGACTCGGCGTAGAGGGTTCCGAAGGCCAGGGAGGACTTCCCCGACCCGGAGACGCCGGTGAAGGCGACCAGGGCGTCGCGGGGCAGCTCCGTGTCCACGTTCTTGAGGTTGTGGATGCGGGCGCCGCGCACCCGGATGCGGTCGTCGTGGTTGTCCATGGGACAAGGACTACCCGGTCACGGGACCGGAGCGGACCCGCGGACCGCCCGGCCACGGCCAACCCCGGCGCGCACCGGCCCTCCCGCCGGGTGAGGCGGGCGAGGCGGGGCCGGAACCGGAACCGGCGGTCTCCCGTCCGCCCACGGGGGAGGGGCGTACCGCCGTGCGGGCAGCGCGTCACGCCAGGTCCCCCGGGGGAGGCGATGTCCGGACGGGGCCTCGTGCGGCAGGCCCGTCGCCCGGCAGGGAACACCCCGAGGGCGGCCACGGGGGAGACCCGGGACGGAATCAGGGAGCTTCCCGATGCGCGCCGACGCGGCCCGGTGGGACGGTGGCGTCTGACCGTGACGCGTGTACGGGCGGACCCCGCAGCGGTGTCCGCGCCGACCGCCCCCGACGACGAAAGCCCCCGATGCGACCCACCTCCCTGCTCCGCCTGCTGCTGGCCGTGTCCGTCCTCCTCGCCGTCGCGGCCCCCGCCCAGGCACGGGAGGGCTTCTCCCCGGAGCGGGTCGACGCCTTCGTCACCGACTACCTCGACCGCCACGGCCTTCCGGGGGCCGCCGTCGCCGTGGTCAGGGACGGCGAGACCGTGCACGAGGCGGGCTACGGCGAGGACTCCGAGGGCCGCCCGATCACCCAGAACACCCGGTTGCGCGTCGGCTCCGTCTCCAAGTCGTTCACGGCCTTCGCCGTGCTGCGGCTCGTGGACCGGGGCCGTGTCGACCTCGACGCGCCCGTGGCGCGGTACCTGCCCGAGTCCGCGCCCGACGGCGTCACCGTCCGCCAACTCCTCTCCCACACCTCGGGGCTGCCCAACCCCACCATCGTCGGCCCCGCACGGACGCTGGAGGAAGGCGTGGCCGGCATCCGGGACCTGCCCCCGGCCGCCGACCCCGGCACCTCCTACCGTTACAGCAACCTCAACTACTGGGTGGCGGCGCTCCTGGTGGAGAGGGTCGCCGACCAGGACTTCACCGAGTACCTGGCCCAGGAGGTCTTCGCCCCGCTGGGCATGGACGACACCGTCGCCACCACCACCACGCGCGACCCCGTCGACGGGCTCGCCCCGGGGCACGTCACCGCGTACGGCGCGGCCTTCCCCGCGCCCACCCCGGAGGCGATGAACAGCGGATCGGGAGCGGTGGTGAGCACCTCGCACGACATGGCGGCCTGGCTCGCCGCGCAGCAACGGGAGGGAGCCGGCCCGAACGGGCGGCGCCTGCTCTCCAGCGCACTCGTCGAGGAGTCCCACACCGCCCAGCCCGCCGCCGAACGGGCCGGGCTCGGCTGGAGGCGCAGCGGACCGCAGGTGGAACCCGCGCGGATCTCGCACAGCGGCGTCGTCTCCGGCTTCAACTCCCAACAGGACCTGGTGCCCGGCAGCGGCTACGGCGTGGTGGTGCTGCTGAACAGCTTCTCCCCCTCCCGTGAGAACGCCTACGAGATCAGCTCCGGCATCATCGACCTGACCGAGGGCCGCACCCCAGATCCCGGCACGGCGACCGCGACCGTGATCGACCTGGTCCTGGGCGCGGTCACCGCCGCCGTCGTGGTCCTGGGCGTCCTCGGCCTGCGCCGCTCGCCGCGGTGGGCCGCGCGCCGGGCGGCCTGGCCCGCCTGGGGGTTCGCCCTGCGCCTGCTTCCCCAGTGCCTCGCCCCGGCGTCGGCGGTCTTCCTGTTCCTCGTCGCTCCCGCGCTGCAGGACAACAGCTACGTCCCGGTGGACGTGTTCTGGCTGTTCCCCGCGCTCGCGGTCCTGCTGGGCGCCCTCGCGGCCGTGGGGGCGGTCCTCACCGTCGCGCGGGCGGCGGCACGGCTCCGGTCCGTACGGGCGGCCGAACCGCCCCGCCCGGTGTGAGGGCCGGGGCCGCCCGGGACCGGGTCAGCGGCGCGCGGCCCACACGGCGCGTTCGGTGCGCACGGCCAGGTCGTCACGGCGCAGGATGCTGTGCGGGCCGTCGGTGTCCAGGAGCCGGTCGAGCGCGGCCAGGTCCTCGGGGGAGAGCCCACCGGCGACGCCGGTGCGGATGCGCCGCAGGCCGCTGAGCGCGTAGCGGCCGACCGCTTCGCTCCGGGAACCCTCGACGTCCACGGCGATCGTGCGCTCACCCTCGACCGTGAAACCGGCGGCGGTCAGCATCGGTCCCCAGTCGGCCCCGCGGTGGGGCATGTGCTCGGCGTGGAGGCGGTCGGCCGCGGCGTGGACGCGCTCCTCCAGGCCGGGCCGGTCCTCGGGGGCGTCCTCGGGCAGGAAGCGGGGGAACCCGGCCAACTCGACGACGGCGAACAGGCCGCCGGGCGCGAGCGCGTCGTGGACGCCGCGCAGCGCGCGGTCGGGACGGGCCATGTGGTGCATCGAGGCCGAGGCCCACACCAGGTCCGGTGAGCCCAGGTCGGGCCAGTCGGGGGAGTCGAGGTCGGCCCGCACGGTGCGCACCCGCTCTTCGACGCCGAGGGCGCGCGCCTTGTCTCGCAGCCGCTGGAGGTGTCCGTCGGAGGTGTCGACGGCCGTGACGCGCGCGCCGGGGAAGCGGTCGAGGAGGGCGAAGGTACCCGCGCCCGTGCCGCAGCCCAGGTCCACGATCCGGCGCGGGTCCGCCGTCAGCGGCAGCCACGCGGTGATGGAGGCCGTGTGCCCGGCGAGGACCTCGGCGTCCAGGTCGAGGATCTCCGCCTGGACGTCGGCGTCCTGTCCCCGGTGGCCGTGCTCCTGGTGGCCGTGTCCCCGGTGGTGGTCGTGCTGGGCGCCGTTGCCGTTGCCGTTGCCGTGGTCGTGCGGGTGCGTCTGGTTCATGCCCCCCACAGTAGGACTCCCATGCGCCCCGGGCATGATAGTTCCCGTTTTGCGCAAGACATTGGCCGGATGTGCTGCCCGACGCGCAAGGCGCGCTCCTCCAGCGGTCGGCGCGGCCGCTCCTCAGGCGTCCCGTGCGTCCGGGCCGTCCTCCTCCCGCTGGTGGCCTCGGCGGGCGTCGCGGTCGAAGATGCCCAGGATCTCGCACGGCCCGCCCTCGGCGCCGATGGCGTGCGGCGTCATCGTGGGGAACTCGGCGGCCTGGTTGGTCTCGACGCGAAAGCGCCGGTTGCCGAGCATGAGCGTCGCGGTGCCGGACAGGACGACGAGCCATTCGCGGCCGGGGTGGGCGCGCATGCGGGCGGGGTTGTCGGGCGGCGGTTCGGTCATGCGCTGGCGCACCACGCTCATGCCGGGGTCGCCCTTGACGGGCCAGCGCATCCGGCCTCGGGCGCCGTCGATCATCGGGCTGACGACGACGTCGTCGTCGGCCGTCTCCACGAGTTGGTCCAGCGTGGTGTCCAGTGCGCGGGCGAGGGTGACGAGCTGGTCCAGGGCGAGGCGGCGCCGACCGTTCTCGATCCGGCTGAGCGAGGACTGGCTCAGGTGGGCGCGGCGGGCCAGTTCCTCCAGGGACCAGCCCTGCGCCACCCGCAGTGCGCGGATGCGCCTGCGCACGAGGCCGTCCAGCTCTCCGTCTTCTTGCGTCATGGGCATCATGCTATGCTTTCGATGCAAGGGCGGGGGTGGTGGTCGGTTCGGGAACCGTCCCCGAGGGGGCCGCGTGGGCCCCGGGAAGCCCTGGTCCGCCACCGGAGGCCACCGCGACGCTTTCGGTCTTCGCCCGCCGCACGGTATGAGTTATCGGCGCCCGCGGGTCCGTCCTCGGGACGTTCTTCCACCGCGGGAAAAGAAGATCCCGGGTGAAGGTGCGACCGGCACTTTCCCGGTGCGGCCCGGACCAGCGCGCCGAGACCGCACCGTCGCGCTTCCAGCCCGGTGTCCTCCGAGTCTTCTCCCCCAAGGCCCCCGAACCCGGTGAGAGCGCGCTGGTGTCGGCGGACGCGCGGCCGGAAGCTCCTCCCTGAGCGCGTTGACCGGGACCGCCTGGCCCCCGGGGCTACCTCTGCGGGGAGGCGGGGGTCGGCGCGATCCGGGGC
>NZ_LEKI01000092.1:0-23195 GCF_001029525.1 Nocardiopsis sp. RV163
GCCGGGGCCGGAGCACCCTCAACCTGCGCCAGTCCGTCGAGGACCTGCGCGACGCGGGTCTGGCCGCCGAACCCGGCACGCGGTGGGAGTACCACAACCCCAACTTCCAGGTCGCCGCCCGCCTGGTAGAGGTGGTCGCCGGGCGGTCCTTCGTCGACCACCTGGACGAGCGGGTCCTTTCCCCGCTGGGGATGGACGACACCACCACCGTCGACACCGACCTCGACCTGCCGCCCGGCGCGCGCGGCCACATCAGCGTGCTCGGACTCCCGTTCCCGGCGGACGAACCCCCCGGGTTCGGCAACGGCTCGGGCGGCGTCATCAGTACCGCCGCGGACATGGGCGCGTGGCTCGTCGCCCACAACAACGGCGGTCGGGGCCCCGGCGGCGAACGGATCCTGTCCGAGGAGGGGATCGAGGCCCTGCACACCCCCTCGCCGGTCTCCGGAGGCTCCTACGCCCTGGGGTGGTCGACGGACGAGACCGGTTCGGGGGCGCCGGTGGTCGAGCACAGCGGCAACCTGATGACCGCCACCGCGCACCAGGCGCTGCTGCCCGAGAGCGGTCACGGTGTGGCGGTCATGGCCAACAGCGGGTCGGCGGGCAGCGGCGCCTCCGCCCTGGCCGCCGCGCTCGTGGAGTTGATCGACTCCGGGCGTGCGCCCGTACCGCCGAAGGGAACGCTGGTGCTGGTCGCGGACGCCGTCCTTCTCGCCCTGGGCGCCGCCGCCGTACCGCTCGCCTGGCGCGGCGTCCGGCGCGCGGGTGACTGGGCCCGCGCACGCCGGGGACGCCCGTGGTGGGCCGCGGCGGCGCGCCTGCTGCCCTACACCGCGCCGCCGCTGCTGCTGGCGGTCCTGCACGAGGTGGTCGGGTGGCTCTACCGGGGCAGGGACGTGGCGTGGTTCCAGGTGCCCTACCTCTTCACGTCCTTCTGGGTGGCCCTTGTCCTACTCGCCCTGGCCTGTGCGACGGTCGCCTCGGTCCGCGTCGTCCGTCTGGTGTCGGTGCGCCGTGGAACAGGCGGTACCGGCGGGAGAGCGGAGCGCGTGTCGGGCTGAGCGACCGGGACCGCCCGGTCGCCCGGGGGCGGGCACGGCCGCCCCCGGCTTCCCGTTCGTTCCCGGACCGGGATTCCGTGCTCGCCTCCCGGCCGCTCCCGGGTCCGCTCAGCGCCCCCGCACACCCCGGTCGGACGGGTCGATCGCGCCGTGCGCGGCCACCAGGGCCCTGCGCACCGCCGCGTCCAGCCTGCGCAGACCCTCGGAGCGGGCCGTGGCCTGGTGGGCGGTCAGCCCCCGTCCCGAGGAGGGCTCGGCCAGTTCCACTACTTTGGCCAGCCGCGCCGCCTTCTCCGCCACCCGGTGCGCCCGGGCCGGGTACCCGCGCGCCAGCGGTGGCGGGCCGCCGTCCGGTTCGCCCAGCCGTCGGTGCACGTCCGGTGCGAACGGGGCGACGTCGTCCACGCCCTCCATGGCCCGGGCGGCCTCGATGAGGGCGAGCTTCAGCGCCTGTTCCGCTTCGGCCAGGCCGGGTACCTGCGGCAGTGCGTCGTTCGCCGGATACGGTGTCCACGAAACGCCCACATAGGATGAACCACGCCGGTCGGCGGAGGGCACCAGGCCCACCTGCCGGTCGGCGAGCCGCACCAGCACCCCCTCCCGCGCCTCGACGGCGGCCTGGTTGAGTTCCTTGGGGCCCACGAGCCCGAGGGGATCGCCCCAGGTGGGCAGGGCCAACCGGAAGGCGGACAGCCCCAGGCCGCGCAGCCGTGTCAGCGCGGCCCGCAGCGGTACGCCGCTGTCGAAGGGCAGGTCCACTGCCGGTACTGTCCCGATCAGGTTGGGACCACCGCGCCGCTCGACGGCGTCGACGGCCTCGTCGAGGCCGACGTGTCCGGCCAGCCAGGCGTTGCCCCAGGCGACGAGTGGTGCGGACGAGAGATGCATTGTTTCAGGGTAGGGCGGCCCGTGCACCGGCGTGGGACGTGACGTGAGGGAGGACGATGGACGGGCGTGTTCTGGGCCTGAGCGGGGTCACGGTGCGGAGGGGCGACGCCCATCTGCTGGACGGGGTGGACTGGACGGTCCTGGAGGGCGAGCGCTGGGTGGTCCTGGGCCCCAACGGCGCGGGCAAGACCACGCTGCTCAACGTGGCCTACAGCCAGACGCACCCGACCTCGGGCGAGGTGGAGATCCTCGGCGAGCGGCTGGGCCGGGTGGACGTGTTCGAGCTGCGTCCGCTGATCGGTTACGCGGGCGCCTCGGTGGCGTCGCGGATCGAGGAGGGCACAGAGGTCCTCGACATCGTGCTGAGCGCCGCCTACGGCTACGTGGGCCGCTTCCGCGAGGAGTACGGGAACCCGGACTACGGCCGCGCCCGCGCACTGCTGGGCCACTGGGGCGTCGCCGACCTGGCCGACCGCCGCTTCCACACCCTCTCCGAGGGCGAGCGCAAGCGCGTGCTCATCGCCCGCGCGCTGATGTCTGACCCGGAGCTGCTGCTCCTGGACGAGCCCGCCGCCGGGCTGGACCTGGGCGGGCGGGAGGACCTGGTGCGCCGCCTGGGGAGCCTGGCCCGCAACGAGGCCGCGCCCGCGCTGGTGGTGGTGTCCCACCACGTGGAGGAGATCCCCGCCGGGACCACGCACGCCCTGCTGCTGCGCGGGGGCTCGGTGGTGCGGTCCGGGCCGATCGACGAGGTCCTGACCGCGGACCACCTGTCGGAGACCTTCGGGCTCGCGTTGAAGGCGGAGAGGGACGGCGACCGCTGGAGCGCCCGGGCGGTCTGAGGGAGCGTCCGTCCGGGCGGACGCCCCGCACCGGGTCCCGGGCGTGCGGAGACCCGGTCGTCCGGGTACGTGTTCCGTCCGCCCGCACGAGCCCCCGAAGACAGATTTCCCGTTATTGGATTGCGTTAACTGGGCAAATGTATTGACCATAAACAGTGTTTCTGTCCGGATGTGGTCGCCCCGGCGCATATGGGGTAGCGTCAGCGGACGGTGAGCGGATCGCTCCATTTCGGCGCGCTTTATGATCTTCGGGTGGGCGGGGCCGCCGGGCGCGGTCCGTGCCCGCCTGTCACCCCCGTCTGGAGATCCGGAGCTGCCCAGATGCCGATACCGAATGACGTCCTCCGTCCGGAAACCGGGGCGGCCCCATGACCATGATCATCATCGTGGCGCTTTTCGTCGCGGTTCTGCTTCTCGTCTTCTGGCGGAGCGTGCGTATCGTTCCGCACTCGATGGAGGACGTCGTCGAGCGTTTCGGTAAGTTCCACCGGACGTTGAGCTCGGGTTTCAACATCGTCGTCCCCGGTGTGGACCACGTGCGCGAGCGCATCGACCGCCGCGTCCAGGTCGTGAGCTTCCCGCCGCAGTCGGCCATCACCGAGGACAACCTCGCGGTCGAGGTCGACTCGGCGGTCTACATCAGGGTCGTGGACGCCTACCGGGCCACCTACGAGGTGGCCAACTTCATCCAGGCCGTCGAGCAGTTGACCCTGGCCACGCTGCGCAACGTCATCGGCGGCATGAACCTGGAGGGGACGCTCACCTCCCGCGACGCGATCAACCGAGAGCTGAAGGCCGTGCTGGACGAGGCCACCAGAGACTGGGGCATCGAGATCAGCCGCATCGAGCTCAAGGGCATCGAGCCGCCGTCCTCCGTGCAGGAGGCGATGGAGATGCAGATGCGCGCCGACCGGGAGAAGCGCGCCCAACTGCTCAGCGCCGAGGGCGAGAAGCAGTCCGCGGTCCTGCGCGCCGAGGGCGAGCGCTCGGCCGCGGTGCTGAGGGCCAGGGGCGCGGCCGAGGCGCAGGCGCTCACCTCCAAGGCCGACGCCGAGGCCCAGACCACCCGGGCCCGCGGTGAGGCCGACGCCATCCACATGGTGTTCAAGGCCCTGCACACCAGCCGGGTCGACCCGGACGTGCTGGCCTACCACTACCTCCAGAAGCTCCCGGAGATCGCCCGGGGCGACGCCAACAAGGTGTGGGTCGTCCCGGCGGAGATGGGCCAGGCGCTCAAGGGGGTCGGCGCCGCGTTCGACCGGCTGCGCGACGACGTGGTCCGGGCCCCCTGAACCGGTTCCGCCGTCCGGTCGGCCGGACGCGCGTCCCGTGCGGCGGGGCCCGCTCCGCGAAGCGGCCCCCCGGCGCCGGAGCGGCCGTCTGAGGTCCGGACCGCGAGGGCCCGGGTCCGGTCCAGTACCGGGCCCGGGCCCTGCGCGCATCCCGGCACGATCATCCGATGGCCCGCTCTCGTAGTCTGTTGTCGCCCTCGACCCTCGGGGGCGGACAGGGAGAGCTGGGCGGATGGAACTCTGGGAGGCCGCGGTCATCCTTCTCGCCGGTGTGGCCGCCGGCGGGATCAACGCCATCGCGGGGTCGGGGACGCTGTTCACCTTCCCCGTGCTCCTGGCGCTCGGCTACCCGCCGATCACCGCCACCGTCTCCAACAGCATCGGCCTGGCCCCCGGGACGCTCAGCGGCACCATCGCCTACCGCCGGGAGCTGGCGGGCCAGCGCGCCCGCGTCCTGCGGCTGGGCAGCATGTCCTTCCTCGGCGCGGTGACCGGCGCCCTGCTGCTGATCTACCTGCCCCCGGGCGTGTTCGAGGCCGTGGTGCCGTTCATGATCGGCCTCGCCTGCGTGCTGATCGTCCTCCAGCCGCGGATCACCCGGTGGGTCCGTTCGCGCAGGCCCGCCCACAGGGACGGCGGTCCGCTGCTGCCGCTGGGCGCGTACGGGACCGGTGCCTACGGCGGCTACTTCGCCGCCGCTCAGGGGATCATCCTCATGAGCATCCTGGGCACCGCACTGGACGAGGAGATCCAGCGGCTCAACGCCCTGAAGAACATGCTCGCCACCATCGTCAACACCACGGCCTCGGTGTTCTACATCATCCTGGCCGAGCCCGCCTGGCCGGTGGTCGGCCTCATCGCCTGCGGGACCATCATCGGCGGATACCTGGGCGGGAAGTTCGGGCGCAAGCTCAGCCCGGCCGCCCTGCGGGTGTGCCTGGTGCTGGTGGGGCTGTCCGCCGCGGTCCAGATCCTGACGGGCCGGGTCTGACCCGGCCCCGCCCGGCCCCCGCGCGGACTCGCGGCGACCACCGGGGTGTCCCGCGGGGGGCTCCGCCGGGTCAGGACCGGAAGTACCCTCGGCGGTCGGCGTCGTCCACCAGGGCGGTCGCGTAGGAGCCCAGCGCCTCCGACCCCTCCTGGATCAGCTTGACCTTCTCCATCACCTGCGCCCGGGTGATCCCGAAGCGCACCCACGTGCCGCCCTCGTTGTGCCAGTTGGCGAGCATGGGCGAGAGACGGTCGACCGCGCGGGCGAACCGCGCCTCTGCGGTGGCGCGCGCCTCGAACTCCTCCCACAGCTCGCGGGCCCGCTCGGCCTGGTCCTCGGGCAGGAGGGGGAAGATGCGGTCGGCAGCGGCGCGCTCGCGCTCCGCCTGGGTCCGGGAGTTGACGGTGTCGAAGAGGAAGGTGTCCCCGGCGTCGATCTCGACGATGTCGTGGAGGACCAGCATCTCGACGACGCGGTCGATGTCTGTGCCCTCGGGCGCGTACTCGGCGAAGGTGCGGGCGGACAGGGCCAGGTGCCAGGAGTGCTCGGCCGAGTTCTCCCGCCGGGAGCCGTCCACGAGGAGGGACTGCCGCAGGATGCGCTTGAGTTTGTCGACTTCCAGAAGGAAGCGGAGCTGCGCGTTCAACCGCTCGTTGTCGACCCCGCTGGCAAAGACCGGTGCCGGTTCCGTCACGTGGTTCGCCCTCCTGAAGGATGAGTCGAAACGGTCAGGTGGGCCGCTCGGTGCGGCCGCCACTGGATGATCCCATGGAACGCGCACCAGCTTTCGCGCCGGCGTCCGTTGAGGGGACGCGGGAGGAGACGCCGGGGTGCACCCGGTGAACGTGGGGTTTCGCGCCGGGTAAGGGAGCGGACGCAGCGCCCGGCGGGGCCCGCAGCAGCCCCTACTCCGCCGTCCGGACCTGGTCGGAAGAGCTCAGGTGCTGGTGGAACCACTCGGTCAGCGCCCGGTCGGTGAGGACTCCGGCCGGGGTGAGCGGGCCGGGTCGCAGGCCCGGTTCCGGACCGATGGTGTGGGCCAGGTCGGGGACCACGATGTGACGGAGCGCATGCTCGGGCGCGTGGGCCGCCACGGCGTCGTGCAGC
This sequence comes from Nocardiopsis sp. RV163, assembly GCF_001029525.1. Lineage (NCBI taxonomy): Bacteria > Bacillati > Actinomycetota > Actinomycetes > Streptosporangiales > Nocardiopsidaceae > Nocardiopsis > Nocardiopsis sp. RV163. The sequence continues at coordinate 6,182 of NZ_LEKI01000092.1, forward strand.
GACCGGCCGTGCTCGGGGGGCACGACCTCGTCCCGGCCCCCGCTGACGACGAGCAGGGGGACGCGGTCGCGGGAGACCTCCTCGGCGCGGCCGCCGAAGTCCAGCCAGTCGCGGGTGCTCACGGCCTGCTCGGTCCACTCGTAGGCCGTGCCGGTGCGCCGTTCCCGCGCGGCGATGACCAGGGCGGGGTCCGCGACCGGGTTGACGACGGCGGCGGCGCCGACGGGCAGGCGCCCCTCGGCCAGGGTGAGCAGGACGGCCGCGGCCCCGGCGCCCACGCCGACCAGTCCGACGGGTGCGTCGGTGACGGGGAAGGCGGCGCGCAGTTCGGCGGTGACGCGGTGGAGTTCGGCGGCGGCCTCCTCAACCACCGGGCCGAACAGCTCGATGAGGTAGTCGCGTTCGCCGCGCCGGTTGACCTCGGCGACGCCGCCCTCGGGGAGCCGGGCCCCGAACATGGGCAGGCCCAGGTAGACCCGCCAGGCCGGGAGCGGGGCCATGGGCACGGTTCCGGCCAGTGCGGCCTCGGCCCGGGGCGGCTCGAAGGCGTGCAGGCCCAGGATGAGCGGGGCCGGGACGTCACCGCTGGCGGGCGGCAGGGCCAGGAAGGGCACTCCGGCGGCCGTTCCGGTGACGGGACGGGAGAGTGTGCCGGCGTCGGCTACCACGGATGGTCGCCTCCGTTGCGTCGGGAGAAGTGGGACAGGTAACTGCTGACCAGGTGCTTGGCCTCGCGGACGAGCGCGGGGTCGCCCTCGGGGTCGTCGCGGAAGGCGAGTTTGAGCACCGCGTCCGCGGCCTCGACGGCGACGTCGATGGCCCGGTCGAGCTCCTCATTGTCGGGGATGCCTGTGACAGAGACGATGATCCTGCGCAGGCGGATGGAGATGACGCGGTTGTTGTCGGCGCCTCCGTTGAGGAGGCGCGGGTCGACGATGTCGCCGAAGTGCAGGCTGCGAAAGCCCGGCACGTGGCGGTGCATGTCGATGTACTCGTCGACCACCGCGTCCACGGCCAGGGTCCAGTGGCTGAAGGAGGCGTCGGCGAGGCGCTCGGTGACGCGCGTGCCGAACTGGTCGAGGAAGCGCAGCCCGAGGGCCTGGGTGATGGCCTTCTTGTCCGGGAAGAACTGGTAGACGGAGCCGATGGCGACCCCGGCGCGCTCGGCGATCCTGGTCGTTGAGAGGTTGTCGTAGCCGACCTCGTCGAGGAGTTCGGCGCAGCAGTCGAGCATGCGCTGGACCCTGAGCATGCTGCGCTGCTGGGCGGGCAGCCTCCGCAGCGGCGCCTGCGCGAAGGCGAGTTCGTCGTGGGCGACGCTGGCTCGTCCACGGCCCTCGCGTGACGCGTGGTCGCCTCCCGTACTGCCTGGGGAGCGTCGTGACCGCGGGGGTGTTGAGCTTCGGGAGTTTGTCGTCACAGCTCCTATGATGCCTTTCCGGAATCACCTGGTTCCGGGGAAATTCCAGTTTCGTTCCACCGTCCCTTCCAGCGCTCGGCCAGCGCTCCGGAGAGGGGGAACCCCGGTCGGGGCCTCCAGGCCGCTGCTTTCGCGCAGCGCGCCCCGCGTTTGGATAGCGCTTTCCTGATCGGCTCTGGCATGGTTGGATCAGGGCCGACGCAGCGTACACACCCTCCTGGAGGCTGAGAGCCATGACCACCGCCCCGGACACCACGCCGGAGGAACTCGACGCCGTCATGGAACGGGCCGCCGCCGCGGCGCCGCTCCTGGCCGCCCTCACCCCGGGCGAGCGCGCCGGACTGCTGCGCGCCGTCGCCGACGCCCTGGACGGCGCCGCCGACGAACTCGTGCCGATCGCGATGGAGGAGGCGCACTACCCCGAGGCGCGCTGCCGGGGGGAGCTGGGCCGCACCACCTTCCAACTGCGCCTGTTCGCGCAGACCCTGGAGGAGGGTTCCTACCTTGAGGCCGCCGTGGACCCGGCCGACCCCGACTGGGGCACCCCGCGCCCGGACGTGCGCCGCCTGCTGGTCCCGCTGGGCCCGGTGGTGGTGTTCGGGGCGAGCAACTTCCCGTTCGCGTTCGCCACGGCCGGAGGGGACAGCGCCTCCGCCCTGGCCGCCGGATGCCCGGTGGTCGTCAAGGCCCACCCCGGGCACCTCCGGCTCGCCCGGCGCACAGCCGGGATCGTGGTCGCGGCGCTCGACGGCGCCGGGGCCCCCGAGGGCTGCTTCGCACTGGTGGAGGGGGTGGAGACGGGCAAGCGCGCGGTCACCCACCCGCTCACCCGGGCCGTGGGCTTCACCGGTTCCATCCCCGGCGGTCGGGCCCTGTTCGACCTGGCGGTCTCGCGTCCGGACCCGATCCCCTTCTACGGGGAGCTGGGCAGCGTGAACCCGGTGTTCGTCACCCGAGCGGCCGCCGCCGCGCGCGGCGGCGAGATCCTGGGCGGGTACGCGGACTCGGCCACCATGGGCTCGGGCCAGTTCTGCACCAAGCCCGGCGTGCTGTTCGTGCCGGAGGAGACCGAGCTCGACGCCCTCGTCGCCGACTTCGGCGGGCGCGCGGCCGCCCCGCTGCTCAACGAGCGGGTCTCCGAGGGCTTCGTGCGCGGGCTGGACGCCCTGAGCGCCCACCCGGCCACCGAGGTGCTGGTCCGGGGCGCGCGCACCGGCGACGACTGGACCCCGTCCCTGCTGCGCACCGACCTGGACTCCCTGCTGGAGAACGCCGAGACCCTCCTGGAGGAGTGCTTCGGCCCGGCGACGCTCGTGGTCACCTACTCCGACGAGCGGCGGCTGCTGGAGGCCGCCGGGGTGTTCGGCGGCCAGCTCACCGTGACCGTGCACGGCGAGGAGGACGACGAGATCGCGCCCGCGCTGCTGGCGCTGGGCGCGTCCCTGGCCGGACGGGTGCTCTGGAACAGCTGGCCGACCGGGGTGGCGGTCACCCACGCCATGACCCACGGCGGCCCCTACCCGGCCACCACCGCGCCGCTGCACACGTCGGTGGGCACCACCGCGGTCCGGCGCTTCCTGCGCCCGGTCACCTACCAGTCGGTGCCGCAGTCGCTGCTGCCCCGGGAGCTGCGCGACGACAACCCGCTGGGCGTGCCGCGCCGCGTGAACGGCGCCGCGCCCTCCGCCTGAGCAGTCCGCCGGGCGCGTCGGCCGACGCGCCCGGCGGGTGCCCTGTCCACGGGGCGCGTCCTCGCGTGGGCCGACCGCGGACGTGCCGGACGCGGCTTCGGGGGTCCGTGTGCGGCGGGGACCGGTCTCCCGGCCGCCTCGGCCGGGTGCCGCCGGGCGGCCCACAGGCAGAAGACGGCGGTGAGGGAGCGGACCGTGACCACGGGAACGGTCACCGAGGTAAGGCCCTCCACCAGCAGGGCCTGCCGGGCCCGCTTCTGACGGACAGCTGTGAACTTGATCCGCGAGGGCTTGGGGCGCCCCCTCGGGGCGCGTAACTTGTCGCCATGCACACCCACTCCACGCCTCCCGACGTCGAGGCGCTCGTCCGCGACCTGCCCAAGGTGGAACTCCACGTCCACCTCGAAGGATCGATGCCCGCCGACACCCTGTTCGGCCTCGCCCGCAGGCACGGCGTCACCGACGTCCCCGACACCCTGGAGGCGCTCCGGGACTGGTACGTCTTCACCGACTTCCCGCACTTCGTCGAGGTCTACCTCGCCTCGGTCGCGACCCTGCGCGAGGAGCAGGACTTCGCGCTCCTGGCCTCGGCGGTCGCCGAACGCCTGGCCGCGCAGAACGTGCGCTACGCCGAGATGCACGTCAGCCTCTACACCCACCTGATGCGCGGGGTGCCCGCCCGCGTGGTCTTCGACGGCATCGAGGAGGCCCGCCGCGCGGCCGAGAGCCGACACGGCGTCCAGTTGCGGTGGATCCCCGACTTCCCCGCCGACTTCGGCCTGGAGAGCGCGGAGGCCACCGTGGAGGCGGTCCTGCGCGACGCGCCGCTCAGCGTCGTCGGCTTCGGCGTCGGCGGCGTGGAGACCCCGCTGGAGCAGTACGCCGGGGTGTTCGGCAGGGCCCGGGCCGCCGGGCTGGCCAGCCTGCCGCACGCCGGTGAGCACGGCGGCCCCGAACGGGTGCGCGAGGCCCTGGACGCGCTCGGCGCCGAGCGGATCGGCCACGGCATCGACTCCATGCGCGACGAGGCGCTGGTCGCCCGCCTGGCGGAGGGGCGCGTCCCGGTGGACGTCAGTCCCACCTCCAACGTGTGCACCCGCGCAGTGGCCGAGCTGGGCGACCACCCGCTGCCCCGCATGCTGGAGGCCGGTCTGCTGGTCACCCTCAACACCGACGACCCGACCATGTTCGGCACAGACCTGAACAGCGAGTACCTCGCCGCGCACGCGCTGGGGCTGGACGCCGCCGACCTGGTCGGGCTCGCGGCGAACGGCGTGCACGCCTCCTACCTGGGCGCCGCCCGCCGACACGCGCTGCTGGCGGAGATCGGCGAGGTCGCCGCCCGCCACGGCGTCGACCCTGCCCGGGTCCCGGCGCTGCGCTAGCGTCCCGACCGGAGCGGTCGCCGGTGCGGCGGTCGGGTGCGAGAACGGCCGTCGCGGTCCTAGGCCGGCGAGTCGGCCAGCGGCAGCCCGCACTGGGCGCGCATGTCGACCCAGGTCCGCGCGGCCTGTGCGGCGGCCTCGCCCTCGTAGGGGACGGGGACGCCGCCACGGATCCGCGCCGGGGCCCAGACCGACCGGACCACGGCGCCCTGGTCGAAGGTGAGGGTGAGCACGCCCGTCTCGGCGGTGGGGCCCTCGAAGTTGTAGAAGACGAAGTTGCCCAGGCCGTAGTGCACGTACGAGTCGCCCAGGAATCCGCCCGGGGACAGCACGTGCGAGTGGCCGCCGACGACGGCGGACGCTCCCGCGTCGACCAGTTCCCGGGCCAGGCCGGGGGCGTGCGGGAGCGGGCAGTGCGAGCCCTCCAGGCCCCAGTGCAGGAAGACCACCACGTTGTCGTGTTCCGCGGCGGCCTCCGCGACGGCGGTGAGCAGCCGCTGCTTCGTCTCGCCCTTGGCGGAGGCCAGACCGGGCTTGCCCTCTCCCGCCGTCCACTCCGCCATGAGGTGGTCGTCCATGACGTCGGTGGCGCCGAACAGGGCGACGCTCTGGCCGTTGACCTCGGCGACGTGGGGCGTGTACGCCTCCTCGGCGTCGCTCCCGGCGCCGACCAGCGCCACGGGCGAGGCCTCGCCGTTCGCGAGGGTGTCGGTCAGCCCGTCCACGCCGTAGTCCATGCCGTGGTTGTTGGCGACGGTGGCCACGTCCACCCCGGCGGCGTCCAGGGCCTCCAGGGCGGTGGCGGGCGCGCGGAACACGTACGCCTTGTCCGGCGCCGGGGTGCCGCCCTCGGTGACCGCGGTCTCCAGGTTGACCATGGCCAGGTCGGCGGTCGAGAGCTGCTGTGCGATCGGTGCGAGCGCGGTCCGCGGGTCGGTCAGGGCCGGTTCGAGCAGGCCCTCGAACATCACGTCACCGCCGAAGGCGACGGTGAAGGGTTCCGGGGTCCCGGGCTCCGTGCCGGGCGACGGGGAGGCCGTGCCCTCGCCGGTGGGGGCGGTCGCGTCCCCGGACCGGTCCGGGGACGCGTCGCCCGGGGAACAGGCGATGGGAAGGAGGGCGAGGGCCAGTGCCGCGGCGCCGACCGCGGTGCGCGCGCGTGGGCGCGGCGATACGGGTTGCATGCATGCTCCAGAGGGGCGGGGGAAACGGGGCATGTCCTGATGATTAGGACGCACATCACACGCTTCCGGTTGGCCTTCATGGCTGGAGGGGCTCGGGTTCCCCGTTCCGTCACCGGCGATGACCAGGGGTGTTCGCGCCCTTACCACGGGGGTGCGGTCACCGAGCCCGAGTGCTGGCGGCATCGACGGCCGGTCGGGTTCAGGGTAGGTGCGCGTGACCAGCGCTTTAGCCGCATTTGTCCAGTTCAGTGTCTTGTCGGGCCCTGGAGCCCCTGGGGCCGTGGGGCTCCGCGTGCCCTGGTGGCGAACGGCACACAAGCCCTCCGGCGGTCGCGGTCCGGGGGCGCGCGTCCTCGGCGGGCCCGTCCCCGGTCGGCGCGGACGCGGCGGCAGCGGTTCCGGTGGTCGCGCCCTCCGGGCGGTACGGCGCCCCGGCCGGATTCCATGGGCTTTCCCGTCTTCTCCGGATTTCGCCCTAAAAGGGGTTATCCGTGTGCGGGAGGGGAAATCCGGCACAGGGTTTCGGGTGCGCAGCTTTGGCTCGGTTACGAATCTTCGAAGTTGCTTAGTAGGTTCGGGTCCGGGGTTTACCGGAAAAATTTTATTGTCCCAGGACAACCCGTAGTCGGCATCTGTAAGCACAGAGTGGCCAAAAGGGTGCCCTTTGAGCTGTGCTTATCACTCCATGTGTCCAATGCATTGCCTGCTGTACTTATACTGGGGAAGTGTATTTTCCGAAAACGCCTGCGAGCCTTCGGCGGCTTGCTAACGTTTCGGTCCGTCGGCGGTTCCGCGAGCTTTCGAACCGCGACTTCACACACGCGGGTCACCCCGCCGCCACGCAGCCTTCCCTGCTGGCGGACCCGCCCCGCCGTGGACAGCCGGACCCGCGAGACGACACGGGCACCGGTCCTGTCGCGGACCAGCGTCGCAACGGCGCGATCCCCAAGCCGTATCCGTGAAAGGGTCACCTCCGCACATGCGCAACACACTCCGTTACTCCTTCGCCACCGTCATGACCGCCGGACTGGTCGTGGCGCCCGTCGCGGCGTCCTTCGCCGACACCACCACCAGCGGCTCCGGCGGAATCGGCAGCGGGAACCAGATCGTCGTGCCCGTGGACGTCGAGGCCGAGCTGTGCGGCAACTCGATCGCGATCCTCGGCATCTCCAGCGCCACGTGCACCCAGGTCTCGGAGGTCCTCTACGAGGCCAGCGGTCAGGGCGGGGCCGCCACGGACGGCTCCGGCGGTGTGGCCAGCGGCAACCAGATCGTCGTGCCCGTGGACGCCGCCATCGACGCCTGCGGCAACTCGGTCGCGGTCGGCGGCATCAGCCAGGCCGAGTGCGTCGAGGTGGTCGAGGTACTGGAGGAGGAGAGCGCCGACGCGCCCACCACCAGGACCGACGGCTCCGGCGGTGTGGCCAGCGGCAACCAGATCGTCGTGCCCGTGGACGCCGCCATCGACATCTGCGGCAACTCGGTGGCCGTCCTGGGCGGCTCCAGCGCCAAGTGCACCACCATCATCAACATCATCCAGGCCTCCCCCGAGAACGAGGGCACCCCCGACACCGCCACCAGCGGCGCGGGCGGCATCGGCAGCGGCAACCAGGTCGTGGTCCCGGTGGACGCGGCCGTCGACATCTGCGGCAACGCCGTGTCCGTGCTCGGCCTGGCCGAGGGCTCCTGCATGGAGATCATCTCCGAGGAGGAGAAGCCGGAGGAGCCCGGCGAGGAGAAGCCCGAGGAGCCCGAGGAGGAGAAGCCGGAGGAGGAGAAGCCCGAGGAGCCGGGTGAGGAGCGGCCCGAGGCGCCCCGCGAGGAGGACAAGGGCGAGGACGAGGGCGACTCCGGCACCGGCGAGGAGCCGACCGGGCCCCGGGCCGACGAGCAGCTCCCCGTGACCGGCGGCGCCCTGGCCGGTCTGGTCGCCGCGGGCGTCGCCGCGGTCGGCGCGGGCGGCGCCGGGCTCTACTTCGCCCGCAAGCGCAAGGCCGCCGCCGCGACCGGCGACGACGAGTAGCACGGTCGGGGGACCCGGGTCCCCCGACCACACACGCGGGGCCGCCGGTGACCGGCGGCCCCGTCCGTGTGCGGGCCGTCGCACGGCTGCGGCGGCGGGCCCGCCCAGACGGGACGGGGGCCGCGCGGTACGTGGAGGCGAGGGGCGGTGCGAGGCGGCCGGAGGAGTCTCATAACCTCGAAGACGTGCTCAAAGTCCTGTTCTCGCAACGCATGCTGGCCTTCCACGTGCTGGTGCTGGTGCTGGTGCCCGGCTTCGTCTGGCTGGGCTTCTGGCAACTGGACCGGGCCGGGCAGCGCGGCGCGGCGGTCGACCTCCAGCAGTCCAACCTCGCCGCCGACCCCGTACCGGTGGACGAGCTGACCCGGGTCGGCGAGGACGTCGACCCCGACGACCGCTGGCGCACCGTCGAGGCCACCGGCACCTGGGACACCGAGCACGAGGTCCTGCTGCGCAACCGCGACGGCTCCGGGGGCGTGGGCTTCCACGTGCTGACCCCGCTGGTCACCGAGGAGGGGACCGCGGTCCTGGTCAACCGCGGATGGGTCGAGCGCGGCGAGACCGCCCTCGACCAGCCGGAGGTGCCGCCCGCGCAGGAGGGCCCCGTGGAGGTGGCCGGGCGCCTGCACTACTCCGAGACCGAGCAGAACACCGGGCTGCGCAACCGCGACGACCTGCCCGAGGGGCAGTTGATGATGGTCGACGTGGACCGGATCGCCGCGGACCTGCCCTACCCCGTCTACGGCGGGTACGTCGACCTGACCCGGCAGGACCCGCTGCCTGAGGCGGCGCCCGAACCGGTCGTCCTGCACGAGGAGGACGCGGGGATGAGCGCGTCCTACGCCGTGCAGTGGTGGGTGTTCGCCGTCGTCGCCGTCGGCGGATGGGTCTTCCTCGTCCGCCGCGAGATCCGGGACGCCCGCGAGGCCGAGGCGGGGGAGTCCGGTACGACCGCTGAGGTCGCAGGGGCTGCGGCGACCGCCGAGCCCATCGAGACCCGTGCGACCGCCGAGGCCGCGGAGCCCGCCGAGGCCGTGGGGTCCAGCCGGAGTTCCGAGGGGCACGCTGAGTCCGGAGAGGACTCCGGCGCGACCGCGGGCAGGGGCGGCTCCGGGACCGCATGACACAAGGGCGCGACCGCCGCGCCCGCGGGCTTCTGCCTGCGGGGTCCGGTCGCGGGGCTCCCGGGCACCCGGTACCCGTGTACGCGCCGCGGCCCCGTGCACGAGCGCCATTCTGGGAGGCTTGGCCCCATGAACGATGACGGTTATCCGGATCCCGGGCGTGTGGCGCGCCGCGCCGTGGACGCCGAGGAGAGCGCCCGCGCGGGACGCCGGTGGTGGGACGGCGCGGCCGACGCCTACCAGGCCGAGCACGGGGGCTTCCTCGGCGACACCGGGTTCGTGTGGTGTCCTGAGGGCCTGACCGAGGCCGAGGCGCGCCTGCTCGGCGACCCGGAGGACCTCCTGCGGGCCCGGGTGCTGGAGGTGGGCTGCGGCGCGGGCCAGTGCGGGCGGTGGCTGCGCGCCCGGGGAGTGCGCGAGGTGGTCGGGTTCGACCTGTCCTTCCGCCAGCTCCAGCACGCGCGCAGGATCGACGAGGCGACCGGACACGCGCTCGCGGCCGTGCAGGCCGACGCCCAGCGGCTGCCGTTCGCCGACGCCTCCTTCGACGTGGTGTTCTCCTCGTTCGGGGCCTTCCCGTTCGTGCCCTCGGCCGACGACGCCCTGGCCGAGGCCGCGCGGGTGCTCGGACCCGGAGGGCGGCTGGTGTTCTCGGTGACCCACCCGGTCCGGTGGAGCTTCCCGGACGACCCCGGGGAGGACGGGTTCACCGTGAACCAGTCCTACTTCGACCGCCGTGCCTACGTGGAGGAGGACGACGGCGGGAACGCGGTCTACGTGGAGCACCACCACACGGTGGGCGACTGGGTGCGCGGGATCGCACGCGCGGGCCTGGTGCTGCGGGACGTGGTCGAACCGGAGTGGCCCGAGGGGCTGGACCGGGTGTGGGGCGGGTGGGGGCCGGTGCGCGGCCGGATGATCCCCGGCACCGCGATCTTCTCGGCGGTCCGGCCCCGAGTTCCTGACGGAGCGGGAGGGCGGCGCCCCGGTGCTGCGGTGCCACGGCCCTAGACGGGCTCGCCGAGGTACTCGGGGGCACGGCTGTCGCCAGCCACACCCCGTTGCCGGTGACCCGGAAGACGTGGCCGTCGTCGTGCATGCGTCCGGAGTCGGCGGTGAGGACCACCGGTACGCCGCGCCGGGCGCCCACCCGGCGGGGCCAGGGTTTTTCGGTCGGGTACCGGGGCGGCGTCCGGACGGTGAAAACCCCTGGTGCAGGCGTGTACGAAGGAGGCTGGAACGGGGGAGCCGAGCGCGCCGGTCCCGGAGCGGGGGTCCGGGCACCCCTGAGCGGTTCCCCGCGCCCGGACCGGACGGGTCCGCGGAAGGGGTTCGCGGACCCGCCTACGGGTATTGCCGGACCCGGAACACCCCTCCGACGACGGGCAGGAGCCCCCGCGTGACCGACGTCCGTGTCCGGACCGCCCTCCCCTCCGATCACCCGCGCATCCTGGCGGTCTGCGACCACTGGTGGGGGCGCCCCGTGGCTCACATCCTCCCCCGGCTCTTCCTCGACCACTTCCACACCACCAGCCTCATCGCCGAGGCGGAAGGGGAGCTGGCGGGCTTCCTGATCGGCTTCCCCTCGCCGTCCGTGCCCGAGGAGGCGTACGTGCACTTCGCCGGAGTGGCCCCGGGACACCGCAGGACCGGACTGGCGAACGGGTTGTACCGGCGTTTCACGGACGGGGCGCGCGAGCGCGGGTGCACGGTCGTGCGCGCGGTCACCTCCCCCGCCAACGAGCGCTCGATCGCCTTCCACCGCGCCCACGGCTTCACCGTCACCGGACCGCACGCCGACTACGAGGGGCCGGGCGTGGACCGGATGGTCTTCACCCTGCGACTCGGGGAGTGACGGGGGACGCGCGTACGACAGGCCCCGGGCACCGGCGGGAGGGCCGCGCCGAGGCCCGGCGCACGGCCCCGCGCCGCGTATGATCCGGCTACCGGACGAGGAGGAGGCACGGTGCGGCTCAAACTCGACCTGCACGACATCTTCAACAAGGGACGGGACATCGACCGGGCCCTCAACGACATCATGGACGAGGCCGAGCGCACGGGCGCCAAGAGCGTCGAGATCATCCCCGGCAAGGGGTCCGGGCAGCTCAAGAAGCGGGTGCTGCGCTTCCTCGACCGCAAGGACGTCAAGGCCCGTTACCACCGGGTCGAGAAGGACTCCAAGAACTTCGGGCGTCTATATGTGCATTTCAAACACTGACTCCCGGCGGTCCGATGGGTGAGCGGCAGAAGTGCTTGTCCAGCGACCGGCTGGTCCTGGAACCCCTTGCGGAACGGCATGCCGATGACGTGGTGGACCTGTTCGCCGACCCGGCCATGAGCTCGCTGTTGGGGGCGGATCTCTCCGATCCGACCCTGGCCCGTCGGATGGTCGACAACCGGTTGGCCTACGACGGGCCGCCGGAACTGGGACACTGGGCCGTGCTACTCGACGGCGTTCTGGTCGGCCTCGCCCATCTGCGCCCCTCGGGGGAACTGCCCGGTGGGCTGCCGGAGATCGGCTGGTACCTGGCTGTCCGCCACGGCGGGCGGGGTCTGGCCACGGAAGCGGCTGGCACACTGCTCCGCCATGGCCTTGACTCTCTCGGCCTGCACTCGGTCTGGGCGCTCATCCACATCGACAACGCGCCCAGCCTGCGCCTGGCCGCCCGACTGGGCTTTCTTCCTGTAGGCGAGGGCCACCACTACAACGGTCCGCACCGCGTCCATGTCGCCCTCCCCGGCCAGGCCTGAGCGCCTCCAAGGTTGTGAAGTGCGGCTTCGCAAGTATCTTGGCCGCCTGTGGATCCATTTTCGTCACTAGCGGTGGGCGGAGGGTTGTCGAGGTCACTTCCCGTAGTGGTACCTACAGGCGGCGATGAGGATCTCGTCCTCGACCAGCTTGTACACGAGCCGGTGCTCATCTGTGATGCGGCGCGACCAGTAGCCCTGGAAACCGTGTCGCAGCGGCTCCGGTTTTCCGATGCCCTCGTTGCCGTTGCGGGCGATGTCCTCGATCAGTGCGTTGACGCGCTTGAGGATCTTCCGGTCCTGGCTCTGCCACCAGACGTAGTCCTCCCAGGCACTCTCCGCCCAGACGAGCCTCATTCGCTCAACTCGCGCTCGATGCCCCGGCCCGACTCCAGTTCCTCGATCGCGGTCACCAGGCGACGGGCGTTCTCGGGGCTGCGCAGGAGATAGGCCGTCTCTCTGAGGGTCTCGTACTCCGACAGCGCCATCATCACCACGGGCTCCCGTCCCGCTCGGGTGATGACGACCTCCTCCCGGTCGTCGATCACGGAGTCGAGTGTGGCGGCGTAGTTGGCACGGGACTCGGAGTAGGTCATGGTCTTCACGTCTCAGCCCTTCGTCGCACGTCAACTTGGCTCAATTGTACAAGAAGTTGTACGTATGATGTGGGGTTGATGCTTCGTCGGCAAGTAAATCGCTACAAGTACGTTGGCCGCCTGTTCGTGCACTTCAGGCGCTGAGCGCGTACGTGCCGCGGTCGTCAGCGGGCCGGCGCGGGCGGAGCCGCCGGGCCCGCGCGTCGCGTGCCGGGGAGTACGGGCCCGGCAACGGCGAGTTGTGCGAGTCTTTGCCCCTCCGATCCCCGGAACCTCCCTCATCAGGGAAGGAACCGAAGGGTGGTGTGCCGTCATGGAGAGGGACAGCGATGATCAGTACGGATTTCACGCCCGGGTCTCCCTGCTGGGTCGAGGTGTCCTCACCCGACGTCGAGGCCTCGACAGCCTTCTACAGCTACGTGTTCGGCTGGAGTTCCGAGACGCACATCCGGCAGTTGGAGGGCTACAAGTTCCTGTGCGGTGAGGGGCTTCCCGCGGCGGGCGTCAGCCCGGTCATGGGGGAGAGCGACCGCCCCTCCTGGACCGTTTACTTCGCCGACTCCGACATCGAGGACACCATCGCACGCGTGGAGCGGCTGGGCGGCACCCTCCTGGTGGAGCCGTTCGACATCTTCGACCTGGGCCGTCAGGCGCTGTTCCGCGACCCCCAGGGCGCCTCCTTCGGCGTCTGGCGGGGGAAGATGTACCTCGGCCTGGTGGGACGGGTCAACAGCCTCTGCTGGGTGGAGCTGCGGACCACCGACGCGCGCGGCGCGGCCGAGTTCTACACCGGGGTCTTCAAGTGGGACCTCAACCCGTTCGACCCGTCCCTCGGCGGGGAGGATGTCGGCGGGTACACCGTCCTGCGCCCCGAGGGAACGGGTGACGAGCGCACCCACGGGGGCATCCTGCAGGCGGGCCCCGGCCACGGGGACCGGTTCGGCGGGGAGGTGGACTGGCACCCGGTGTTCGCGGTGGCCGACTGCGACGCCGTCGCGCGCAGGGTCGTGGCCGCGGGCGGACACGTGCACGCGGAGCCGGAGAACGTCCCCGGTGTGGGGCGCCGCATGGTCTGCTCCGACCCCTTCCAGGCCGGGTTCGTCCTACTCAACTGGCCGCCCGGGTGATCCGGACGCCGTCCGGCCGGGGACCGCGCCCCGCGGGGCGCGGTCCCCGGCCGGACCCGGCGGCTACTGCCGCGACACCGCGGACGCGCCTCCGCGCAGCACGAACTTCTGGATCTTGCCGGTGGCGGTCTTGGGGAGCTGCTCCACGAACTCCACCCGTGTGGGCGCCTTGAAGTGCGCCAGGTTGTCGCGGGCGAAGGCGATCAGCTCCTCCTCCGTGGCCGCGGCGCCCCCGCGCAGTACCACGGACGCCTTCGGCGTCTCGCCCCAGCGCTCGTGCGGCACGCCCACGACGGCCGCCTCCAGCACGGCCGGGTGACGCAGCAGGACCCCCTCCACCTCGACGGAGGAGATGTTCTCCCCGCCGGAGATGATGACGTCCTTGATCCGGTCCTGGATCTCCACGTACCCGTCCGGGTGGGTGACCGCAGCGTCGCCGGTGTGGAACCAGCCGTCGCCCATGGCCTTGCGGGTGGCCTCCGGGTCGTTGTAGTAGCCCTTCATCACCACGTTCCCGCGCACGGTGATCTCCCCGACCGTCGTGCCGTCCCAGGGCACCTCGACGCCGTCGGCGTCCACCACCCGCAGCTCGCCGGAGGTGATCAGCTCGACCCCCTGGCGCGCCTTGACGGCGGCGCGGTCGCGCTGGGACAGGCCGCGGTGCTCGGTTCGCGGCTCGCACACGGTGATGAACGGCGTGGTCTCGGTGAGCCCGTAGACATGGGTGACGGTCCACCCGAAACCGTCCTCCAGGCGCTCGATGGTGTCGGCGGCGGGTGAGGCCCCGGCCGTCACCACGTGCACGCCGGACGGGACCTCGCCGCGTACCCCCTCGGGGGCGTTCGACAGCATGATCAGCACGGTGGGGGCCGCGCACAGCCAGGTGACCCGCTCGGAGCGGATCAGCTCGTACACGGCGGCCGGGTCCATCGCGGGCAGGCACACGTGGGTGGCGCCCGCGGCGGTCACCGTCCACGTGTAGGTCCAGCCGTTGGCGTGGAACATCGGCAGCGTCCACAGGTACCGGTCGTCGATGCCGATCCGCAGGTGCAGCAGGGTGCCCACCGAGTTCATGTACGCGTTGCGGTGGGTGATCATCACGCCCTTGGGTCGGGCCGTGGTGCCGCTCGTGTAGTTGATGGTCAGCAGGTCGGTCTCTTCGATCGCGGGGCGGACGTAGTCCGCCGGGGCACGCGCGACGAGGGTCTCGTAGTCCTCCCAGCCCGGGCGCGCCCCCTCCAGGGCGACGAACCGCTCCACGCCGGGCATCCGGTCGCGGACGCCGTCCACGGCGTCGAGCTGGTCGGCGTGCGCGCACAGGACCCTCGCCCCGGAGTGGTTGACGATGTAGACGAAGTCGTCCGCCGACAGCCGGAAGTTGACCGGTACCAGCACCGCGCCGAGCTGCGGCACGGCGTAGAAGGACTCCAACTGGGCGTGGGTGTTGGGGGAGATGTAGGCGACGCGGTCGCCCTTGGACACCCCCATGCCCTGGAGGGCTGAGGACCAGCGGTCGCAGCGGTCGAAGAACTCCTCGTAGGTGAGCCGGAGTCCGCGGTCCACCACCGCCTCGCGCCGGGGGTGCAGTCTTCGGGTGCGGCGGGCGAACTCCAGGGGAGTCAGGGCGAGTTCCATGGTGCCGGGGTGCCTTTCCGCGTCGGTGATGGCGGGCGGTGGTCGGGGCGGAGGCCGAAGGCGGCCGCCCCACGACCACCATCACCGGACGGTCGTCGGCTGTCCAGCGTCGGGCGTCGGAAGCCGACGGCCCTCAGAGCCCGAACAGCCGGGCGGCGTTGCCGTACAGCACTCCCCGAAGCCAGTCATCACCCAGACCGAGCCAGGCGAGGGCCTCGATCTGTTCGAGATAGGGGTACGGGATGTTCGGGAAGTCCGTGCCGAACAGGATCCTGTCCGCGATCCCCTTCAGGCGGGGCACCTCCCCGTCGGGGAAGGGCGCCCAGTCCTTGGAGAACTCGGTGAACACCATCGTGGTGTCCAGGTGGACGCGTTCGTGGTGCTCGGCCAGGTCCAGGAACGCGCGGTAGTCGGGAGCCCCGGCGTGGGCGATGACCGCGGTGAGACCGGGGTGGGCGCGCAGGGTCTCGGCGAAGGGTTCGGGGCCGGTGAAGGGGCCCGCCTCCGGGCTCGAACCGCAGTGGATCACCACTGGAGCGCCCGCGTCCGCGATCAGCCCCCACACGTCGGCCAGCAGAGGGTCGCGCGGGTCGTAGCGGCCGACCTGGAGGTGGGCCTTGAACACGCGGGTACCCGCCTCCAAGGCCGCGGCCACGTAGTCGCGGGCCTCCGGCTCGGGGTAGAAGGTGGCGCTGCGCAGGCAGTCGGGGTTGCGGTCGGCGAAGCCGCCCGCCCAGTCGTTGAGCCAGGCGGCCATGCCGGGCCGGTGCGGGTAGGAGAGGGCGGTGAAGTGCCGTACCCCGAAGCCCCGGAGCAGGGACAGGCGTTCGTCCTCGTCGAAGCGGTAGGTGATCGGCCACAGGCCGCCGAGGGCGTCGAAGTGGGCCCACACCTTGCGCAGCACGTTGTCGGGCATGAAGTGCGTGTGGACGTCGATGAGTCCGGGGAGCCCCAGGCCCTGCCAGACCGCGCGTACGGCGGCGGACTCGGGTCCGTGTTCGTGTGCGGTATCCGTCGTGCGGGGGGACCCGGGATCGGTTCCGGCGGCGGTGTCGGAACGGGTTTGGGTGGCAGTGTCCGTTGCGGCGGACCCGGAGAAGGACGAGGCTCGTGTCACGCCGGAAACGATACGGGTAAGCGCTGGTCAGAGTCATGAAGACGCTCAGAAAGCCAGGAGGATTACTCCGGTCGCGACGATGACGGAGGCGGCGACCCGCACCGGGCCGAACCGCTCCCCGAACAGCACCGCGCCCAGCACCGCGGCGAAGACGATGCTCGTCTCGCGCAGCGCGGCGATGCCAGCGACCGCGCCGGTCAGTTGCGCCCACAGCACGAGCCCGTAGGCGACCGCGCTGACCACGCCGCCCAGGACTCCGGACTTCCAGAGCGGCTTGAGCTGGCCCGCGAGCGCGCCCCGGCGGGTGAACACCGCCACCACGAGGAACACCGGCCCTTGGAGGACCATGAGCCACGTGATGTAGCCCAGCGGGTCCTGGATGAGGCGGACCCCGTGGGCGTCGACCACGGTGTAGACGGCGATGCTGACGCCGGTGGCGAAGGCCGCCAGCAGCGCCGGGAGCTGTGCGCGGGAGGGGCGGCCGCCCGCGAACACCAGCGCCGTCAGCCCGGCGGAGACGACCAGGACCCCGGCCAGGTCGGACGCGGGCATCGGCTCGCCGAGCAGGAGGATGCCGGTCAGGGCGACCACCCACGGCGCCGTGCCGCGCGCCATCGGGTACACCTGGCCGAACTCGCCGGTCCGGTAGGAGAGCATCAGCAGGCTCATGTACAGCAGGTGGGTGGCGAGGGACGCGAGCAGGACCGGCCAGACCTCGCGCGGGGGCGGCCCCACGACCGGCAGCAGGGGGAGGGCGGCGAGCATTCCGCCGAGGCCGATCAGGGCGAACCCGAGCAGGCGGTCGGTGATCGAGTGGGCGATCGCGTTCCAGCCCGCGTGCAGCAGCGCCGCGAGCAGGACCACGGCCACGACCCACGGCGTCACGGGGAGGAGGCCCGGCGGCGCGGAGGCGGGAAAGGCATCCGGTGGAGCGGACGCGGAGGAGGCGGGGGCGGGGCGGGCG
>NZ_LEKI01000093.1:0-23193 GCF_001029525.1 Nocardiopsis sp. RV163
CGCCCCCATCACCGCCGTCCTGGACACCCCCGCCGCACGCATCCAGCTCATCGCCGCCGACCGGACCGACACGACCGTCCAGATCCGACCCGCCGACCCCGCCGACAAACGCGACGTCAAGGCCGCCCAGCGGACCACCGTCGCCTACGACGACGGCATCCTGCGCATCCAGAGCCCCACTCCCGGAAACCGGGCCCTCGGCCCCTCCGGCTCCATCGAGATCACCGTCCGACTGCCCACCGGCTCACATCTCCAGGCCAAGGCCGCCAGCGCCGAACTGCGCGGCGTCGGCCGCCTCGGAAACATCACCGTCGAAGCCGCCCAGGGCCCCGTCAAGCTCGACGAGACCACCAGCGCCCGTCTCACCCTCCTGGACGGCGACATCACCATCGGCCACCTGAACGGCCCCGCCCAGATCAGCGTCCACAGGGGCGACATCGACATCACCCAGGCCGCCCACGGCACCGTCGAACTGCGCACCGGGTCCGGCGACATCACCATCGGCGCCGCCCCCGGCGCCTCCGCCGCCCTGAACGCGGGCACCCCCTACGGCCGCGTCCACAACGCCCTCAAGAACGACGGCGCCACCACCCTCGACATCCACGCCACCACCTCCTACGGCGACATCACCGCCCGCAGTCTCTGAACAGCCGTGCCCCCGACCACCTGACGACTTACGGAGATCCGCGATGGAAAACGACAACGGCCGCTTCTCCAAGGCGGGGCTGCGCAGAATGCGCGACGTGCTGACACGCCATGTCGAGAGCGGGAGGATTCCCGGGCTCGTCGCCCTGGTCAGCCGGGGCGGTGAGACGCACGTCGAAGCGCTCGGAACGATGCGCCACGACGGCGGCGCGCCGATGCGCCGGGACACGGTCTTCCGGATGGCCTCGACGTCCAAGCCGGTCTCGATGGCGGCGGCGATGGTCCTGCTCGACGAGTGCAGGCTGCGGCTGGACGACCTGGTGGAGCAGTGGCTGCCCGAACTCGCCGACCGGCGGGTGCTGAGGCGGATCGACGGCCCGCTGGACGACACCGTGCCGACGCGGCGGCCGATCACCGTACGGGACGTGCTGACCTCCACGTTCGGGCTCGGCATCGACCGGAGCGCGCTGGGCACCCCGATCATGAACGCGGTCTTCGAGCAGGGGCTCACGCCCGACCTGCCGGAGCCGATGCCCGGGCCGGATGAGTGGACGCGCCGCCTGGGCACGCTTCCGCTGACGCACCAGCCCGGCGAGCAGTGGCAGTACCACATCAGCAGCGACCTGCTCGGTGTGCTCGTCTCCAGGGTCACGGGGCAGTCGTTCGAGGCGTTCCTGCGCGAACGCGTCTTCGAGCCCCTGGGCATGGGGGACACCGGTTTCCACGTGCCCGCCGACGGGATGGACCGGCTGCCGCCCCTGTACGTCCCCGACCCGCGGACCGGCGAGTTCCACGTGTGGGACCCGGCCGAGGGGGGACGGCACAGCCAGCCTCCGGCGTTCCAGGGCGGTGGCGGCGGGCTGGTCTCCACCGTGGACGACTACCACGCCTACTTCCGGATGCTGCTGAACCAGGGGATGCACGGAAGCGAGCGGATCCTGTCCCGGCCCGCCGTCCAGCTGATGACCACCAACCGCCTCACACTCGATCAGCAGGCCGCTCGCAACACCATGGCCACCGAGAACGTCCACGTGTCGTTCGGACAGGGGCAGCACGGCGGCTGGGGTTTCGGGATGGCGGTGCGCACCTACCGGGGTGACTACGCGCCAGTCGGCCAGTTCGGCTGGGACGGCGGAGCCGGTACATCGGCCTACGCCGACCCGGAGAACCGGCTCACCGGAATCGTACTCACCCAGGTCGGGATGTCCGTCCCGGACTCGGCGCGGCTGATCCACGACTTCTGGACCACGCTCTACCAGGCCTTCGACGACTGAGGCCGGGGCAGTGGCGGCGACGGTCCCGTCGGTGGGCGGTACACGGCCCCCCTCCCCGCTGCCCCGCGGTCACGGCGAAGGTCACCGGGTTTGCGGGGGCCGGCGTGCCGCCCCGGTCGGAGGGGCGCCCGCGCGGTCCGGCGATCTCCCTGCGCGAGCGCCCGGGAAATACCGGAGGAAATGAAAAGCCTCTGCCGCGAAGGCGCATCGCGGCAGAGGCTTTCACGAGAGACCGGCTGCTCACGAACCGGCGGGACTAGCGCGCGAAGAGCGTCCAGGAGCCATCACTGGTTTCGCACTTCCACTCGGTGTAGTCCACGTACGGCTCAGCCAGGTACTCCTTGGCCTCGGCGACGCATTCCTCCATCGTACCGGGCGCCCCGCCGACTACGTTCCAATCGTCCTCCGCGGCGGACGCGGTCCCCGCGGTCATCGGAAGAACGATCGCGGCAGCGCCTGCGACGAAACCGGCGGCGGCAAGAGAGCGCCACGACTTCATAAAACCTCACTCTGCTGCTATACGAACTGGCAGCGGTCGGCACAGCCAAGAGAAATGCGCCATCGAACAGTGAGAGACCCCGGTGCCCCGCTTCCCGATAATTCACAGGGCAGCGATCGAGGTCCTCTGAATCGGATCTGCGCCGTTCGCTCCGTGCCAAGACCGCCTTCGGCAGGCTACCTGAAGACCTCATCAAGTCGAGATAAAGCTATACATGCTCTTTTTCCCGCACAGTGGTTGCTGCCGGGGCGCGCGGAGATGGGCCGCGTCCCGGCGCGAGGACGCCCGGCCAGAAGGAGAGAGCGACATGGTCGGCATTCTCACCGGCACCGAGGCGATGGCCGTATGGAGTATTGGCCGCACGACTCCAAGGACGAATGCGGGCGTTCTTCCAAGGGTCGACGGGCCGGTCGGCCACCTAGCGGACGCACAGGGCTCGTCCGGGTTCCTGCGGGGGGGCGGGTTCGCGACCGATCCCGAAGGGGGAGGAAGGTGCGTACCCTCAGGCGGCCCCGGTGGGGCCGGGACCATCCCCGCGTGCGCGGGGAGCACGTCGACGAACCGCGAACCCACCGGCGGCGGGTAGCCGTTCTCCCGGCTCCCCGGGAATGGACAGAAAGACAGAAAGACAGAAAGACAGAAAGCCGAAAATCCCGGTCCCGGCAGGACCGCGGCCGTACAACACCGCCAGCGGCGCCTCGGCCCCGGCGACCTCGGCCGGTCCGGCGGGCGGGGCCCGATCGCGCCGAGTCAGACCGTGTCCCGCAGCAGGGCCGGCACCACGTGCTCCGACACCTCCGAGTGCACCTGGTGCAACCGGGTCTGCACCGCCCGGCGGAGCTTCGTCAGGCACTCGACCAGGGTGATGTCGTCCCCGACCAGCCCTCCCTTGGCCACCACCGGCGTTCCGTCCAACGGCCCTCCGCTCAGGTGCCCGTGCACCGTCAGCGGAACGATCTCGCCCCCCACGTCGAACGCGTGCACGTCCAGCTCGTCCAGCAGGCTGGCGACCAGGTCCCCACCGGTCAGGTACAGCCCGCTGGGCAGCGCGTGCGCGCCCGTGGTGTCCGCGACCTCGTTGACCACGTCCGCCACCAGCCGCGCGATCCGGCCGGGCAGTTCCGCGCGGACCTGGGCGGGCAGCTCGCGCACCCTGCCGGAGGGCGTCACCACCCGCAGCACGCACAGTTCCGGAAAACCCGACGAGGTGAGCTGCTCGGACAGCTCCCGCGCGGTGCGGTCGGCGACCTCGTCCGCGTGCTCCCCCACGCTGAACTCCACCGCGTCCAAGTCCACGAACCGCACCGCGCCCGTGCGCGCGACGGTGGCCAACTGCCGCCGTGTCAGCTCGGTGGTGCTGCCCACCACCCCCAGCAGCGGCCCGCGCGAACCCGCCTGTCCCCTCAACCGCAGCGCGTAGGCCAGCAGCGCCCCCGTGGGCCCGGGGTCGGCGGCCAGCCACACGATCCCCGTGTCGTGGTGCGCGGCGGCCGCCGCCTCGGCGATGTCGGTCAGGTGCTGCTCGGTGCTGGCGTCGCACACGACCACGGGCTCGTCACCGGCGAGCAGTTCGGCGGTGAGCATCGTCTGGGTCACCTGCCGCACGGGCACGTGGCGCACCGGAAGGTCGGTCTGGGCGGCGAGGATGTCGGCGACCGAACTCGTGGTCATCGGGCACAGCGGGTCCTCGGCCAGCTCGGTGCGCTCCAGAGGCAAACCGTTGAGGAACTGCAGCCCGTCCTCGGTGATGCGCCCCGAACTCGGGAAGGCCGGAACGAACAGCACCCGCACCCGCGTTCCGGCGGGCACGCGCTCGCGCACGGCGTCGTAGGTGGCCTCCAGCTCGGCACCGATGTTGCCGCGCAGCGTGGAGTCGGTCCGCTTGACCACCAGTCCCACCGGCCACACGGCCTCGACCACGTCCGTGACCAGGTCGGCGGCGTGCTCGGGAGGGACATGGCGGCTGTCCAGGTTGGCCACGACCACGTCGTAGTCCCCCACGACCCGGCTCACGTGTTCGGGAGTCACCGTGGCCACGCGCATCCCGGTACGGGCGAACCGGGCACCGGTGGCGTTGGCACCGGTGAGTTCGTCGGCGACCACGAGGACCTGGGCCACGGCGCGTCTCCTTCGGCGTTCGGTGAAACCCCGGGGCGAACTGGGGTGAGTCCTTCCAACATAGGCCCATGCGGACGGTCCGGGGGGCTCCCGGGCGCCCCGGAACGCCGGGAGACCGGGAGGCCGGAGCACGCAGGCTCCCCCGGACCCCTCGCGGGAGCCGGGAGTCAGACGTCGACCACCGACCGCGTGCGGGCGCTGCGCCGGGCCGCCTCGATGACCTCCAGTCCGTGGATCACCTCGTGCGGATCCACCGGCAGGGGCTCGCCCTCGCCGACCGCGTCGCGCAACCCGGCGTAGAACTCCGGGTACGCGCCGCGCGCGCTGGGCACCGGCCGGGTGCGGCCGTCCACCCCGAGCACGCCCCAGTCAGCCTCGGGGACCACGCCCCAGTCGGCGGCGTCGGCCCGGTCCCCCGCTGTCAGCCGGGCCTCCTGGCCGTCCATGCCGTGGCTCGTGAAGGCCCCCTCGTCCCCCAGCACCCGGAAGCGCGGTCCGCCCTGGGCGGTGAGCGCGCTCATCCACAGGTGGGAACGCGTGCCCCGGGCGTGGTCGAGGGCCAGGAAGACGTCGTCGTCGGCGTTGACGCCCTCGCGCCGGACGTCGATC
This sequence comes from Nocardiopsis sp. RV163, assembly GCF_001029525.1. Lineage (NCBI taxonomy): Bacteria > Bacillati > Actinomycetota > Actinomycetes > Streptosporangiales > Nocardiopsidaceae > Nocardiopsis > Nocardiopsis sp. RV163. The sequence goes on from NZ_LEKI01000093.1 coordinate 5,146, forward strand.
TCGGCGTAGACGGACGAGACCGGGCCGAACAGGTTGACCGCCTGGTCGATCAGGTGCGGGCCCAGGTCGTAGAGCAGTCCGGCCCCGGCCTCGACCCCGCCGCTCTCGCGCCAGGTGCCCTTAGCCTGGGGACGCCAGCGCTCGAACCGCGACTCGAACCGGTGCACGCGGCCCATCCTCCCCTCCTCGATGAGGTCCCACAGGGTGAGGAAGTCGGCGTCCCAGCGGCGGTTCTGGTACACGGTGAGCACCCGGCCCAGCTTGTCCGCGAGGTCGGTGAGCTCCCGGGCCTGGAGGGCGGTGAGCGCGAAGGGCTTGTCCACCACCACCGCCAGGCCCGCCTCCAGAGCGGCCTGGGCGAGCGGGGCGTGGGTGTCGTTGGGCGTGGTGACGACGGCGATCTCGTAACGCCCGGCGTCGGCCCACAGTTCGGCGACGTTCGGGTACACGGTGACGCCGGGGTAGCGCGTCTCGGCGGCCCGGCGGCGGTCGGGGTTGCCCGTGACCACCGCGGACAGGCGCAGTCCCGGAACCGCGTCGATCAGCGGCGCGTGGAAGACCTCACCGCCCTTGCCGTAACCGATGAGGGCGACGTGCAGTTCGGGGCCGTCGTGTTCGGGTGTGCTCTGTGCCTCGGATGCGTCAGCCATGCCACCAATCTAGAGCGTGGCGCCCCAGCCCGCCGGTGACGGGCTGCACGTGCCGCTTCCTCGCGGTATCCGGGCGCCGTCAGCGCTCGGGGGCGGACACGGTGAGGCCGCCGGGCAGTGCGTCGAAGGCCCGGCGGTACCGGGCGAGCAGGTCGGGGACCGCGGGGGTCCCCGGCGCGGCGGCCCAGCCGTCCAGAGCGTGCCGGGCCGCGGAGGCGGCCATGTCCAGGGCGAGCCGCGAGCGCGGGTCGCCGTGGTCGCCGACCCCCAGCACGGCCAGGGCCCGGACCGTGGTGCGCTCGCAGAACTGGAGGTTGTGGGCGCTGATCGCCGGTGTGCTCACGGCAAGGCCCAGGCTGAGCCGTGCGGCGTGCGTCCACTCCGGGTCGGCCACGTGCTCCGCGGCTTCGAGGATCGCGTCGCGCGCCATCTCCACCAGGGGACGGCCGTCGGGCCCCCTCTCCTCCAGCACCCGCAGGAACTCCTCCCACAGGTCCTGCAACGGGGCCGCGGCCAGTTCCTCCTTGCTCGCGAAGTAGCGGAAGAAGGTGCGCTTGGAGACCTCCGCCGCCGCGCAGACCTCGTCCAGCGTGACCTGGTCGTACCCCGCCCGGGTGAAACGCTCCAGCGCGGTGTCGACCAGGGCCCGGCGGGTGCGGCGCTTCTTGCGCTCGCGCAGGGACTCGTCGGAGGCGGGGGCGTTGGGACGGGTGCTGGCCATGGCCGCAGTGTACCGAGACGGACCGCCACCCGACGCACATAGCCCCTTGGCCGCTTTGGCCCCTTGGGAGCCTTAGCCTCTTGACGCATAATGCCTCTCAGTGCCATATTCTGATCCCGCCCACCCCGTCCCGTGAAGGAGCCCGGACATGCGCGCCCTGGTCGTCGACCGCACCGCACCCCGCCGCCTGCGCCTCGGAGAGGCCCCCGAACCGGTTGCGGCCCCGCACCAGGCGCTGGTCCGCGTCACGGCCGCTTCGCTCAACTTCGGCGAGGTGGACACCGTCTCCCGCCTGCCCGACGGGACCGTGCCCGGGTGGGACGCCGCGGGATTCGTGGAAAGCCCCGCCGCCGACGGATCCGGCCCCGCCGCTGGGACCGCGGTGGTCACCTTGGGCGAGGCGGGGGGCTGGGCCGAACTGCGCGCCGTCGACACGTCCTTCTTGGGGGCCGCCCCGGAGGGCGCGGACCACGGAGCCCTCAGCACCGTCCCGGTGGCGGCCACCAGTGCTCTGCGCGCCCTGCGCGAAGTGGGGTTCCTCCTCGGCAGCAGGATCCTGGTCACCGGGGCCACCGGTGGCGTGGGACGGTACGCGGTCCAACTCGCCCGCATGGGCGGCGCGCACGTGACCGCCTGCACCGGTGAACCCCGGACCCGGGGCGCCGAACTGCGCGGCCTGGGCGCCCACGAGGTGGTGTCGGAACCCGGGGAGCCGGACTACCTGTTCGACGGGGTCGTGGACTGTGTGGGAGGCCCCCAGCTAGTCGCGGCCTTCGACAGGCTGGACGCCGGGGGGACCCTGGTGGCCGTCGGACACGTGACCGGGCGGCCCGAGCACTTCCCACTCGACGCGTTCCTCGTGGACGACGGGCGGCACGGCCGCTCCATCACCACCTTCCACCTCCAGAACGGCGTGGCTCCGGCCGGGGACCTGGGTTGGCTGGCCGGCCGGGTCGCCTCAGGAGACCTCGATCCGGGGATCTCGTGGCGGGGTTCGTGGGGCCGGGCCGACGAGGCCGTGGCCGCCCTCCTCGAACGCCGCCTGCGGGGCAAGGCCGTTCTGGAGCTCACCGCCGGGTGAGGCCGCACCGCCCGCCACCGTCCGTGTCCGGCGCGCGGAGACTGCCTGGAGTTCTCCCCGCCGACCTCGGCGGTAGGCGTCGGGACGACGGGCCTACGGCGGCCCGGCCCTGCCGATGCGCGGTGGACGCAGTGGGCACGGTGGACGCCGTTACCGGTCGTGACCGCGGGACGGGCTGGCCTCCGGTGCCCGCTGAGGTCGTCAGAGCTGGTCGATGCGGGCCCTGAGCAGGCAGAACTCGTTGCCCTCGGGGTCGGCGAGGACGTGCCAGGGCTCCTCCCCGCTCTGACCGATGTCGGCGAACACGGCCCCGGCGGCGAGAAGGCGTTCGAGTTCGGCGTCCTGGTCGCGGTCGGTGGCGTTGACATCGATGTGCAGCCGGGGCTTCGCCCTCTCCGGCTCCCCGGTGCGGCTGAGGATGATCGTCGGCTGCGGGCCGCCGAACCCCTCGCGCGGCCCGATCTCGATGCAGCCCTCCTCGCGGTCGAGCACGACGAAGTCCAGGACCTCGCACCAGAACCGCGCCAGCACCTCGGGGTCGCGGCAGGAGAGCACGAGCTCACTGATACGACATGCCATGGACGAAACCTGCTCTCCTCGTGGGGGCTGAAGGGGTGGCCGCGCGCGGGTCCCGTGGAATCCGCGGCGGCAGCACTCCGAGACCGTACCGGGTGAGGTGAGCGGGAGCGAGGGGATTTCCGGAAACCGTCCGGCCGGTTCTACCTGGCCGGACCGGGCCCGGCCAGACCGCCGGACACGGGTCGCCGGCTCCGCTCTCCGGACTCGCGGTCCGGGGTTCCAGGCTTCGGATTCCAGGCCCTCGGCCCCCGATCAAAGAACTCCGGCTCCGGTATCCGCACCCTTGGTTCAAGGGACGGCGTTCTCGGGCCGTCAGATCGCGTTGAGGCTTATGGCCAGTTCGTCGAGGCTCTTCACGACCAGGTCGAAGCGGTCCGTCGCGCGCGGAGGATCCCCGACGGGACGTTGGACGTAGGCGGTCTTCATGCCCAGGGCCTGCGCGCCCCGAAGGTCCCAGGCATGGGCGGCGACCATGAGCAGACGCTCGGGCGGGCAGCCCGCGTTCGCGATCGCGAGCCGGTACACGTCGGGATGGGGTTTGTAGCTGTGCGCCTCCTCGGCGGAGAGCACCTGGTGCCAGCGGAGCCCGGCGTGCGCGCTGATGCGGGTGAGCGCCGGGCGGCTGGCGTTCGACAGGCCGACCACCGTGAAGTACGAGGCGATCCGGTCCAGCGCGGAGGCGGAGTCCGGCCACGGCGCCAACCGCCGTGCGGAGGCGGCCAGCGAGCGGATCGCGTCCTCGTCGTCGACATCGGCCTCGGCCGCGACGTGCGCGGCCGCTTCGAGGTCGAGCACCGTGCTGTTGGCGTAGGGGCGGCGGCCCGCGAGGATCTCCTGCTGCTGATCGTCGACATGCCCGTTCCACGCCTCGACGAGCTCGCGCGTCCTCGCGTCGTCGATGTACGGGAGCAGTGTTCGGATGCCGCGCCCGATACCGCCGGGCTCATCGACCATGGTCCCCAGAACGTCGAAGACGATCACGTCCATGTCGGAGGGTGAAGTCACGAGAAACGCTCCCTAGGTTCCTCCGCTGCGCCACCCGGGAGGTGCGGGGGCTCAGTTGCAGGAGGGTTCAGCGGTCCGCCGGGCACGTGGTGAGCATAGTGCGCGTCCCTCCGCGCCCCCGCCGGAGGGGTCAGCGGCTCCAGCGGTTCCCCGGTCCCGGCGGCACCGGACGGTCGGCACGGCCAGCCGCAGCGCGGGACGATCAGCACGCGGAACGCACGGCACGGTCGACCGCTGTCCGGGCCGACCGGCACGGCCTGGACACCCGAGACCGGGACCACCGGCGCGGCCGGCCACCGCTCGGAGGGGCCAGCACCGTCAGCCGCCGCGCAGGGCGGTGCGCGCGGCCTCCAGGGTCGTGGTGCGGTAGGCGGCGCCGAACAGGCACAGGTGGACAAGCAGCGGGTGCAGTTGGTGCAGGGCGACCCGCGAGCGCCAACCGGACGCCAGCGGCGCCACCTCGTTGTAGGCGTCGCGGACCCGTTCCAGGTGGGGCAGGCCGAACAGTGCCAGCATGGCCAGGTCGGCCTCGCGGTGCCCGCCGTGCGCGGCCGGGTCGATGACCACCGCGTCCTGCGCCCGCCAGAGGACGTTCCCGCTCCACAGGTCGCCGTGGACGCGCGCGGGCTCCTCGGGGTCTCCGGCGAGGTCGGCGACGGCGTCGACCACCTTCTCGACCACCCGGCCGTCGGACGGGGTGAGGGAGCCCTGGTCCAGGGCCTGGCGCAAATAGGGGCGAAGCCGCTGTTCGGCGTAGAAGCGCGGCCAGTCCCGGGAGGGGGTGTTGTCCATCGCGAGGGGGCCGATGTAGCCGGGCCAGTCGGCGCCGAAGCGGTCGGAGCCGGTCAGGTGCATCCCGGCGAGCTGGCGGCCGAGGCGTTCGGCGGCCTGGACGGTGGGGTCGCGCTCCTCGATCCACGGCAGGACGAGGATGCGGTCGTCCCAGGCGACGACGTCGACGGCGGGTGAGCCGAAGGTGCGGCCCAGCCAGTCCAGGCCGCGCGCCTCGGCTGTGAGCACCCCGTTGGGCGGGGCTCCGCGCACCAGGGACTTGACGAACAGGCGGGTGCCGTCGGTGAGTTCGGCGTAGTAGATGTCCCAGTCGTGGCTGCTGCCCGCGCGTGCGGCCCGCCTGACGTCGCGGTCCAGCAGGACGGTGAGGCGTTCGGCCATGGTTCCGTCGACCGGGTCCCTGCGGCGGCCCTCCACGGGCCCGTCACCGCCGTCGCCTCCGAAGTCCCGCACGATCCGCTCCCCCCTCACCCGTGCTACCGCCTCAACCGGGTGACGAGTTCTCCGGTGAGGCCCTTGGCCGCGGACTCCACCATGTTCAGTACGGCGGTGAACCCGTCGTCGCCGCCGTAGTAGGGGTCGGGGACCTCCGGGTTGGGGCCGGTGCCGGGCGCGAAGGAGCGGAAGAGGCGGACCCGCGACATGTCGAACCCGTACTCCCCACCGTACTCGTCGACCACGCACCGGATCTCGTCGACGTTGTCCAGGTCCATGGCGAGGACGAGGTCCCGGTCGGCGAGGACACCGTGGGCGAACAGGCGGGCGGTGTGGCTGGTGAGGTAGCCGTGCACGCGCAGGGTGGAGGCCGCGCGCGGGTCCATGCCGCCGCCCACGTGCCAGTCGCCCGTGCCGAAGCTGTCCACCGCTACGAGATCGCTCATCCCGGCGCGTTCGAGGTCGGCGGCGAGGATCTTCTCCGCCATGGGCGAGCGGCAGATGTTGCCCAGGCACACCACACTGACGCGGTAGGGACCAGCGGGGTCACGAGGTTCCGGCAAGCTCATGCCCTTACCGTAACGAAAAACCGTTGCGGCCACGTGTTGTGGCTCCCGCGCGTTCGCCGGGCGGTACGGGAGGTCACGCGAGGCAGCGCGAAGCGGGAGGGGTGGGTGGCCCCCTGTATCCATGGAACCGCGCGCCGACGCGCCGCGGTAGCCCCCGCGCGCGGCTGTGGACGGCCCCGCGCGCGGCCCCGGGGCGAACACGCCCCGCGGGGCGGGCGCGCCGCCTACCCCTTGGGCAGGCGCACCACGCTGACGAAGAAGTCGTCGATCTGCCGGACCACCCGTATGAACTGGTCGAAGTCCACCGGCTTGGGAACGTAGGCGTTGGCGTGCAGGCGGTAGCTGCGCAGCACGTCCTCCTCCGCCTCGGAGGTGGTGAGCACCACGACGGGGATGTGGGCGAGGTCCTCGTCGTTCTTGACCTCCTCCAGCACCTCCCTGCCGTCCTTGCGGGGCAGGTTGAGGTCGAGCAGGATCAGGTGGGGACGGGGCGCGTCGGCGAACTCCTCCTCGCGACGCAGGAAGCGCAGCGCCTCGACACCGTCGGAAACCACGTGCAGGCGGTTGCCCAGCTTGTGTTCCTCGAACGCCTCCCTGGTCATCAGGACGTCGCCGGGGTCGTCCTCGACCAGCAGCACCTCGATGGGATGCACCAACATGACCTCACTCAAGCTTTCAGACCCCTGCTCAGGGTCCCGCCCCGTGACCGGGGGGAACCGTACCGCCACCGGTGCCGGGCTGGGTGGAGCGGGCGCCGCCGGGCCTGTCGCCCGGTTCGGCGCCGTCCTCCCCAGGGTCGTCCGTACCCGTGGGCTGTCGTGCGGCCGTCGGAGCCGAGTCCTCGGGGGTGTTCTCGGCGTCCTCGGTGCCCTCGTCCCCACTATCGGCGGTGAGGGGCTCGGCGGTTCCCCTGTCGGGGGCCGGGTTCTCGTCCTCCGCGGGGTCGGCGGGCAAGGACCAGCATATGCGTGTTCCGGTCCGACCAGAGTCACGGTCACCTGAGGTTTCGGCTTCCCCGGGGCCGGGAGAGCCGGTTTCCAGCCAGATCCGACCCCCGTGGAACTCCACGATCTTCTTGCACATCGCCAGGCCGATGCCGGTCCCCGTGTACTTGTCCCTGGTATGCAACCGCTGGAAGATCACGAAGATGCGCTCCGCGTACTGCGGTTCGATTCCGATCCCGTTGTCGGAGCAGCAGAACACCCACTCGTCACCGCGCCGTTCGACGCTGATGTGGACCCGGGGGTCCTCCTCACCGCGGAACTTCACGGCGTTGCCCACGAGGTTGAAGAACACCTGGGTGAGCAGGGTGCGGTCGCCCTGCACGGTCGGCATCGGGTCCCGGGTGACCCGGGCGTCGGCCTCCTCCAGACGGGTGGACAGGCTGCTCAGGGCGTCGTCCAGGGCGTCGTCGAGGGCGACCGGCGCGAAGTTCCTGACCCGGCCCACACGGGAGAAGGCCAGCAGGTCGTTGATGAGGGTCTGCATGCGCTTGGCGCCCTCGACCGCGAAGTCGATGTAGGAGTCCGCGCGCTCGTCCAACTGCCCGTGGTAGCGCCGCTGGAGCAGTTGGCAGAAGCTCGCCACCTTGCGCAGCGGCTCCTGGAGGTCGTGGGAGGCGACGTAGGCGAACTGCTCCAGCTCCAGGTTGGAGCGGCGCAGCTCCTCGGTCTGGTTCTCCATGAGGACGGACTGCTCCTGGAGCTTGCGCCTCGCGGAGGCGACCTCGTCCAGGTCCTGCACGATGCGCTCGCGCATGGCGTCCACGTCACGGCCGAGCCGGACGATCTCCGGCGGGCCGTGCAGGGAGATCCGGTGGGCGTAGTAGCCCTCCGACACCTGGCGCATGTGCCCGGCGAGTTCCTCCAGGGGGCGCAGGACCCACTGCTGGAGCATCACCCACAGGAACACGGACAGGAACACCACGACCAGGCCGACCAAGACCAGCAGGGCCACGACCTGCTGGGTGGCCAGGGTCAGGCCCTCGCGGGCCTCCTTGATCTCCGCCTCCAACTGGCTGGTGGTGGCGTCGCTGATCCGGCTGAGCTCCAGGAAGAGGACCCGGCCGCGCCGCAGCTCCTCCTGGGTGACCTCCTGGCCGCTGCTGACCTGCTCCAGGGCGGGCTCGGCGAACTCCTCGGTCCACACCCGGCCCGCCGTGAGCAGGTCGTCGACGTTGGTGGCCACCTCGGGGTTGTCCTCGGCGAGCTGGGCCAGGACGGCCTGGTTCTCCGTCAGCGTCAACTGGCTCTCGACGTAGGGCTGGAGGAACTCGCGGTCCTGGGTGAGGATGTAGCCGCGCAGGGCGTGGTCCTGGGTGAGGTAGGCCGAGTGCGTCTGCTCGACCGCGCTCACGGCGGGTGTCAGGGAGTCGACCTGGAGCGCCAGTGACTCGCGGGCCTGGAACGCCGCCAGGGTGATGACGGACACCGCCACGACCAGGACGACGGCGACCACGGCCAGCAGGCTCGTGACGCGCCGCCGCAGGCTCCACGACTGGTGGGGCGAGCGCTTCCCCGCGCGGTTGGTGCCGTTGACGAAGTGCGTGCCGCCGATCGAGGACCCGCCCCGCACGCCGGTGTCCGGGGCGGGCCCGGATTCCTCGGTCTCCATGGCCGTCCCCTCTCCGGTCGCGGGTCTCACTCGGGTTCCCCGTGGGTGATGAGCAGCATCGCCACGTCGTCCTGGAGCGGTCCGCCGTTGCTGCGCTCGGCCTCGTCAACCAGGCGTTCGGGCAGCCCGGCCAGGGAGGTGCCCCGTTCCAGCACGCCGGAGACCATCCGGCTCAGCCCCGCGACCTCCAGGCGGGCGGGCGGGGCGCCGTCGTAGGCGTCCACGAGGCCGTCGGTGTAGAAGAGCATGGTCGCCCCGGTGGGGAGCACGACCGTGTCGGTGTCGGTCTGTTCGACGGGGAAGACCCCCAGGGGCGGCTGCGGGGTGACGCGGGTCTCCTCGACGGCGCCGTCGCGCAGGACCATGGGCGGCGGGTGGCCCAGGACGCGGAGCCTGACCCGGTCGTCGCCGGTGTCCAGGCTGGCCATGCACAGGGTGGCGTACATCTCCTCCTGGGCCCGCTCGGTGACCAGGATGTCCTCCAGGTTGGGCAGCACCTTGTCCTCGTCGACGCCGCCCATGATGAGGGCGCGCCAGGCGATGCGCAGGCTGACTCCGAGCGCGGCCTCGTCGGGTCCGTGCCCGCTGACGTCCCCGATGATGACGTGGGTGGTGCCGTCTTTCTCGACCGCGTCGTAGAAGTCCCCGCCGACCAGGGCGCGCTTGCGGCCGGGGCGGTAGTAGGCCAGGTGTTCCAGGGGCGAGCGCCGGAGCAGGACCTGGGGCAGGAGTCCGCGTTCGAGGCGCATGTTCTCGCGGGCGCTCATGCGGGCCTCGCGCAGCTGGCGGGCGTTCTCGTCGGCGCGGCGGCGCTCCAGGGAGTAGCGCAGGCTGCGGCCGAGCAGGGAGCCGTCGACCTGGCCCTTGACGAGGTAGTCCTGGGCGCCCGCGGCCACGGCGGCCACGCCCTCGTGCTCGTCGTCGAGTCCGGTGAGGACGACGACGGCGGCCGCGGGCGCGCCCTCCAGGACCTCGCGGAGCAGGTCCAGCCCGTGGGCGTCGGGGAGGTTGAGGTCGAGCAGCACGCAGCCCCGGAAGTCCTCCAGGTGCCGGCGCGCCTCGGCGAGTGTGGGGACCCAGGTGATGTTCGTGGGCAGGGCCGTCTCGTCGAGCAGCTCCTCGGCGAGGAAGGCGTCCCCGGGGTCGTCTTCTATGAGTAGGACGTCAACCGGTTCGACAGCAGCCTCCACCCGCTCGTTCGGGACGGTGTCGTCGCCCAGGAAGGCCCCGTCGTGCGGGGCAGCATCGTTGGCGGAGGCGGCACGTGCCGCCTCCCCGCCGATCACCGTCACGGGATCGTGCCCTGTTCTCCTGGTATCCACTCATCGCCCTTGGTCTGCCGGTTCGTGGGTGCCGTGTCGCGCCGTGTGATCCCGGGGAGCGCCCCGGGTTCTCCCGGCGGTCCGGACCGCACGACACCCAAACGATAATCGCCCCGGTGACCTGTTGACCAGCGGCCGTGACGAGACACATCCGACGCCGGAGACCGGGATCACAGCCCTGTTCTCCCTGTGTGAGGGCCTGTTGGCCCGCGGTGGGCAACCCGCTGACGCTCCGCCCCGGCGCGCGGACGGAACGGGCATATGCCCATGCACGAGCACATGCAGGGTGTGACGGGGGACACGCGCTGGATTTCTTCGAGCGTACCCGAGCCCCCTCCGGACAGGTCGGCGCCCCTGCGGGGCCCGCCCGCAAGCGTGAAGGCGGCCCCCGGGGGGGGTGGAGCCCTGGGCGGCGAACCCGGCGAAGGAGAGGGGCCCGGCGACTCCGGCACGTCGACGGATTTTGATGACAGGGTGTCATATCCCTCTTGACAGCGGCCTCCGTCTAAATGACATGATGTCATAAACGTGTCGGACGGAAGGCGGAGGAGCACCGATGAGCGCAACGGCCGAGGTCCCCGAGACGACCGCCTCCGACACCACCGGACCCTTCTCCGAACGCCTGCGCGCGGCGACGTGGAGCGACCACCGGGCCGCCGAGGACCACGGGTTCACCCGGGCCCTCATGGACGGCACGCTCCCCCTGGACGGGTACACCGGGATGGTCGCCCAGCACTACTTCGCCTACGTCGCACTGGAGGAGACCGGCCGGCGCCTGGCGGAGGACCCCGTCGCCGGAAGGTTCCACTACCCGGAACTGGAGCGGGTTCCCGCGCTGGTCCGCGACCTGGAGCACCTGCTCGGCGCCGATTGGCGCGGCAGGATCGCCCCCACCCCGGCCACCCGCACCTACGCGGCGCGCATCGAGCAGATGGCCGACCACCCGGAGGGGTTCGTCGCGCACCACCACACCCGCTACATGGGCGACGTGTCCGGCGGACAGTTCATCCGCCGCGCGGCCGCCAGCACCTACGGCCTGACCGACGCGGCCGGCGTCTCCTTCTACGTCTTCGACGCGCTGGGCAGCCTGCCCCGCTTCCGCACCGGGTACCGGGAGCGGCTCGACTCCCTGGACCTGGACGAGGCCGCGGCCGCCCGCCTGGTGGCCGAGACCCGGCTGGCCTACCAGCTCAACACCGAGGTGTTCGCCGACCTGGGCCGGATGTACGCGGCGGGGACCGGGGCGGACGCCGACGCCGCCTGAGCCACGGCAGCGCGCCCGTCAGGCCTCCGGTGGCCGGCGGGCGCGCTCCTGGTGGCGGCGGGCCTTCAGTCGGTTGCCGCAGGTCCTCATCGAGCACCAGCGGGCGGTGTTGGCTCGGCTGCGGTCGAGGAGGAAGAGGCGGCACTCGTCGTTGCCGCAGGGGCGCAGCCGCCCGGGCCTGCGCTGCCGGACGTCGTACCAGGCGAGCACCAGTTCCACCGCGAGCATCCGCTCGGGCGGCGCCTGGAGGGGCCACCGCAGGTCCGACCCGTCGACCCGGGGGACCCGGGAGACCCCGTCGAGCATCCGCCGTATCCGCGCCTCGGGCACGGGGCCGCGCGTGGCGGCCTGGAGCGCGTCCCTCGCCGCCCGCAGCCAGCCGATCGCCGACGCGTCGTCCGAACCGCCGTGCTCGCGCGCCCACCGCCGCGGCGCGGCGTCATCGGCCCACAGGTCCCGCTGCCGCCCGTCCACCACCGGAGTGCTGTTCAGCGCTTCGAGCAGCGCTTCCTCGTCGATCATGTCGGCCCGCCTCCCGAACTAACCCTCTTCATCGACTTGACAGGTTACACCGCATCCGCTCCACTGGGGGTAGCGATAACCATCGAAGTTCATCTGGAGGGTTAGTCATGACGGAGATCCGCCACCAGTACGCCACCGTGCGCGGACACAGCGTCTTCTACCGGGAGGCGGGGCCCCGCGACGCGCCCGTCCTGGTGCTCCTGCACGGGTTCCCCACAAGCTCGCGCATGTTCCGCCGACTGATCCCGCGGCTGGCCGACCGGTTCCGCGTCATCGCCCCCGACCACCTCGGCTTCGGCCGCTCCGACGCCCCGCCCGCCGACGCGTTCGCGTACACGTTCGACGCGCTCACCGACGTCACGGAGGCGCTCCTGGCCGGGCTCGGCGTCACCAGGTACGCCGTGTACGTGCAGGACTACGGAGCGCCCATCGGGTGGCGGCTCGCGCTGCGCGACCCGGACGCGGTCACCGCGGTGGTCACCCAGAACGGCAACGCCTACGAGGACGGCTTCGTCCCCGAGTTCTGGGCGCCCGTGTGGGCCTACGCGAAGGACCCGGGGCCCGCGACGGAACCGGCGGTGCGCGGCGCCCTCGGCCTCGACGCGATCCGCTGGCAGTACCTGCACGGGGTGGAGCGCCCCGAACTGGTCGACCCCGACACATGGACGGCCGACCACCGCGACATCAGCCGCCCCGGCAACGACCTCGTCCAACTCGCCCTCTTCCGCGACTACGCCACCAACCGGCCCCTCTACCCGAGGGTGCACGCGTACTTCCGGGAGAGCCGTGTCCCGCTCCTGGCCGTGTGGGGGGCGGAGGACCGCATCTTCGGCCCGGACGGCGCGCGGGCCTTCGCCCGCGACCTGCCGGACGCCGAGATCCACCTGGTCCCCGGAGGCGGCCACTTCCTCCTGGAGAGCCACCTGGACGGCACCGCCGACCACGTCCGGGACTTCCTGACCCGTACGCTGACGGCGCCCCTGGGATGACGCCGCGCGGGCGGAGCCGGTGGCCCGCAGGTGCCGGTCCGGGCACGCCCGGGCCCGCTCCGCCCCTCCCGCCGCCACCGTCGCTCACGGTCACCGGACACCACCCGGATCCGTCCCGGGCGTGACACCATAGGAGGATGCCCAAGATCACGGCGCCGACCATCGCCGCCCACCGTGCCCGCACACGGGATCGCATCATGGACGCCGTCGACGAGCTGATCCGGACCCAGGGGATCGACCGCATCTCCATGACCGACGTGGCCAACTCCGCGGGGATCACCCGTACCGCCCTGTACAACTACTTCCCCGACAAGCCCGCGCTGCTCCTGGCCTTCACCGAGCAGGTCAACAGCGCGTTCGTGGAGCGGTACCGGCGCGAACTCCCCTCGGGCGTCTCGGCGGCGCGGCGGCTCTCGGCGTTCGTCCGCCTCCAGTTGGAGGGCATCATGGCGCATCCGCACCCGCCCGCCGCCGAACTGGGGGCCAGTCTCGGCCCGGACGCCTACCAGGCGCTCGCCGCCCACGTGGCGCCCATGCAGCGCCTGCTGACCGAGATCCTGGAGGAGGGCATCGCCGCGGGCGAGTTCGACCACCTGCCCGCCGAGCCCGTCTCCCGGCTGGCCCTGTCGATGGTCGGCTCCCAGCGCCTGCCCCTCGTCAGCGGGGAGATCGACCTCGACGAGACGCACGCCCTGGTCACACGGTTCGTACTCCGCGCCCTAGGTGTGGCGACCGAAACCGTGGACACCGTTCTTCCGCAAACCGCCGCGAGGAACACCCGGAGTCGTGAATCGTGAACACGTAGTCATAAAGGCTGGCCCATAACCTGCGCCACAACGTTGGCCAGGCGATATCGAGTCGCAACGGTACGGCGACATAGGTCAGAATCGGTGGCCCCGCCCCTCGGGCGGTCGCCCCTTCGACCGAGTGTGAGGCCCTCTCCGACGTGTCCCTCGTACTGATCCTCCTCGGCGCCGTCCTGGTGGCGGTCGCCGTGTTCGACAAGGTCCCCGGCTACGTCCCCGGGCGGATCCCGGCGCCCCGGCCAGGCCGCGGCGGCTCCGTGGCCGCCGCGCACAGCCCGGAGATGGTGCGCCCCCGCGTGAGACTGGTGTCGGCCCGGCTCACCGAACCGGGCAAGGCGCTGCTCACCACCCTCGGCGGAAGCGCGCTGATCGTGGCGTTCTTCCTCACGCTCTCCGGTCTGTGAACCCCGGCCGTCCCCCGAACGCGGACCGGCCGATCCGGCCGAGCAGCCGCGCCGGGGAGCCGTCGCCGCGTCCGGCCGGCTGACCGGGGTCGCGCGTGCTCCCGCCGCCGGCCATGCGCAGCAGCAGGCCGCCCGCGGCGGTGGCCGCGAGCCCGCCCGTCACCGCGGCGGCCGCGGCCAGCCGCTCGCGGAAACGGGTGTCGCGGTGCGCGGCCATCTCCGCGATGGCGCGGTCCGTGGCGCCGAAGGCCCCGCCGCACAGCAGCGGGTCGAGCTCGTGGGGCCGCCACCGCGCCCGCCAGGGGCTCAGCGGAGGCAGCCCGCCTGGCACCGACGCCGTGCGCGGCTTCCAGCGGACGGGCCCCGCCGCGCCGCCCGGGCCGGGGGCCGGGTCCGGCACCGCGAGCCGTTTGGGCGCGGGACCGCCGTAGCGCAGTTCGCCGGGGGCGTTGGCGAGCATCTCCGCGAGCAGCTTGGCGCAGGCACGGGCGTCGCCCAGCGCGGTGTGCTGTCCGGTCGGCCAGTCTCCGCTGAGCCGGTGGGAGGCCTTGGGCAGCGAGTACCGCTCCAGCTCCACCTGTGAGCGCAGCGCGCGCAGCGTGCACAGCCCGGCCTGGCCCGTGGGCAGCCCGGCGGGCACCAGCTCCGAGGCGAGGAAGCGCTGTTCGAAGTCGAGGTTGTGGCCGACCACGACCGCCCCGGAGAGCAGTTCGGTCAGTCTGGGCGCCACCTGGGCCGCGGTCGGGGCGCCCACGGTGTCGCCCTCGCCGATGCCGTGGAACTCCCGGCCGCCCACCGGCCCGCGCGGGTCGACCAGGGTGCTGAACTCCTCCACGAACTTGCCGTCGCCGCGCACGCGCACCACGGCGATCTCCACGATGCGCGCGCCCTCGCGCGGTTCGAGGCCGGTGGTCTCCATGTCGAGCACCGCGTACTCCAGGTCCGCCGCCCGCATGCCGACCCCGCGCCGGGTCAGCGCGCCCATCCGCAGCGTTCCCATCGTGTGCCCCACTCCTTCGTCCCTCGTGCCGAACGGCTGTCACGCCTCTCCGCGTACCGGCAACGACCTTACTCCCCGCGTCCGACAGCGGACCCCGCGCACGTGGCGGGCCGTTCCCGGCGGCGATGCGGCCGACCGGTCCCCGGACCGCGGGGCGGCTCCGGCCGGACCGGTTCCGCGACCGCGGGGCGACCGGAAGAAAGGGGGGTTATGTAACGTTCTCAATCGTGTCCACCCACAGGCGGACACTCCACGCGCACCCTGACCAGGCCTCAACGGCGAGGAGAAGCCCGCATGCCCCAGAGCCCGCTGCCCGAGTACGTCCCCCTGGCGCAGGTCGTACGGTCCGGAATGCTGGAGAGCGTCCACTACGGCGCGGTCGTCGGACTGGCCGCGGACGGCCGGATCGCCTACGCGCGCGGCCCCGTGCACCAGCCCATGTTCCCGCGCTCCTCCGCCAAGCCCTTCCAGGCGCTGGCGATGCTGCGGGCGGGCGCACGCCTGGAGGGGCCCTCGCTGGCCATCGCCGCGGGCAGCCACTCCGGTGAGGAGGCGCACACCGCCGAGACCGAGCGCATCCTGGCCGCGGCCGGGCTCACCGCCGACGACCTGGGCTGTCCCCCGGCCGCCCCCGGCGGCAAGGACGCGCGCGCCGCGTTCGTGCGCGCCGGACGCGAGCCCGAGCGCGTGCTGATGAACTGCTCGGGCAAGCACGCGGGCATGCTCGCCGCCTGCGTAGCCCAAGGGTGGAGCACCGGGGACTACCTGGAAGCCGGACACCCCTTCCAGGTCCTGGTCCGCGAGACCATCGAGGAGTTGTGCGAGGAGCCGGTCGCGCACACCGCCGTGGACGGCTGCGGGGCTCCCCAGATGGCGGTCTCCCTGGCCGGTCTGGCCCGCGGCCTGTGGCGCATGCGCACCGCACCCGAGGGCGGACCGGAACGGGCCGTGGTCGAGGCGATGAGCGCCCACCCGCTGTACGTGGCGGGCAGCGACCGGATCGACACCGACCTCATGAGGCGGATGCCCGGCCTGGTCGCCAAGGTCGGCGCCGACGGGGTGCTCGTGCTCAGCGCCGCCACCGGCGAGACCGTCGCCGTCAAGATCAGCGACGGGGACGCAGAGGAGCGGGCGCGTACTCTGGTCGCACTCGACGCGCTGCGGACCCTCGGTGTGGACGTCTCCCCCGTCCAGGACCGGTTGCGCGTGGACGTCCTCGGAGGCGGCGCCCCCGTCGGCGAGGTCCGCCCGCTCTGACGAACCCCGTCCTCGGGGAACCACCACCGGAAGGGACACCACCGTGCGGGACACCCTCAACGACATCGTCGTCGTCGGCGCGGGGATGGCCGGGCTGCACACGGCCGAGGCGCTGCGCGAACGCGGGTACGAGGGGCGGCTGACGCTCCTGGGCGAGGAGGCGCACCGGCCCTACTCGCGGCCTCCGCTGTCCAAGGAGGTCCTGACCGGGGTGGGCATGGATCCCTCGGGGGGCGGCCCGGGCTGGCTGGTGGGCCACCGTGCGCTGCGCCTGCGCGAGGACGAGGCCGTGGACGCGCTGGACCTGGACTTCCGCCCGGGCAGCCGGGCCGTGGGGCTGGACACCGCCGCCCGTGAGGTGAGCGTGTCCGGGCCGGGCGGCGCCGCCTCGACGGTGCGCTACGACGGCCTGGTGATCGCCACGGGCGCGCGTGCGCGCCGTCCCGCCACCGACCTGGCGGGCGTGTACGTGCTGCGCACCCTGGACGACGCCGAGGCGGTGCGGTCGGAGTTCGGCTCCGGCGGCCGGCTGGTGGTGGTCGGGGCCGGTTTCGTCGGCGCCGAGGTGGCGGCCAGCGCCCGCGCCGTGGGCATGGACGTGACCCTGGTGGAGGCGGCGCCCACCCCGCTGACCCGGGTCGTGGACCCGAGGATCGGCGAGGTCCTGACGGAGCTGCACCGGGAGAACGGCGTCGACGTGCGCCTGGGCGTGGGCGTGGCCGGTTTCGAGGGCCGGGACCGGGTGGAGCGGGTCCGGCTCGCCGACGGCTCGGCGGTGGAGGCCTCCCTCGTGGTCGCCGGGATCGGCGTGCACCTGAACACCGGGTGGCTGCGCGGGTCCGGGGTGGAGCTGCTGGCCGACGGCTCGGTGGCGTGCGACGAGTACTCCGCGGCCTCGGCGCCGAACGTGTACGCGGTCGGCGACCTGGCGAACTGGCCGCACCCGCGCTACGGCGGGCGGATCCGCCTGGAGCACTGGACCAACGCGGGCGAGCAGGGCGAGGCCGCGGCGCACAACCTGCTGGCGGGCGACGGCGGGCGCACGCCCTTCACTCCGGTGCCCTACTTCTGGTCCGACCAATACAAGATGAAGGTCCAGCTGTTGGGACAGGGCGCGCCCGCCGATCAGGTCACCTTCGTGCACGGCTCCCCGGAGGACCGAAAGTTCGTGGCCTTCCTCGGCCGGGGCGGAATGCTCACCGGTGTGATGGGACTGCGCTCCACGCCCAGGACCATGCGCTACCGGGGTCTGCTGGAGAAGCCGACGACGTGGGACGAGGCGCTGGCGGCCGCGGGGGTCACTCCCGCACGGTGATGGCCCTCTTGGGGCACAGGCGCTCGGCCCGGCGGACGCGTTCGTGCGACGCGGCGGCGGGCTCCCCGGTGAGCAGGTAGAGGAAGTCGTCGTCGCGGACCTCGAAGACCTCCGGTGCGGCGGCCGCGCACAGGGCGTTGCTCTCGCACTGGTCGTAGTCGACCTCGACTCGCATCGTCGCTGGACTCCTCGCGCGGAAGGGGTGTGACCCCCGACTCTAGCCGGGGCGTGCGTGCTGTACGGACTCGCGCGGACTTGTACGGGCGCACCGGCCCGTGTGCATAAATTCTCTTTCGTCCACAAAAAGGATGTTGTGTGAACCGCCGGTGCGCACACGCTGTCCCACTACCGACAGCAGCGGGCCGTCCGGTGCCCTCGGGAAAGGGGCACACGGGTGATCGAGGACGAGACCACCGGGAATCCCGGGAGCCGTGGGTCGGCGGCGGAGGCCGCCCCCGTACCGGAACCGGACAGGACCCCGCGCCTCAGGATCCGGCAGGGCAGGCGGAGCGGGAGGGCCGGCCGGGACAGGCGGGACCACCGGGGCAGACCGGTCAGTCGGGTCCGCTGGAAGCTTCAGGACAGCCGTGTCTGGAGGGGCTGGCGGGGCCACCAATACCGCTTCCACCGGTAACGGCGAAACCGCTACCGCTGAGGCCACCGGGTCCGCCCCAGGGAGCGCACCCTCAACCGGGCCCCTCACGCCGATGCCGCTGCCACCGCC
>NZ_LEKI01000094.1:0-23021 GCF_001029525.1 Nocardiopsis sp. RV163
GGTGTGGGGGCACCCAACCCCCCCACGGGTCACCCACCCACGAACGCACCACCACCCCGCCACACGTCACCGACAGTCACTATCCCCGGGCGCTGGTCTGGTCTGCCGAACCCCTCAACGGGGGCCCGGCAGGCCAGAGGACCGCCCGGTCCACACCCGAGCACCGCACCCCGAAAGGACCGCCGTGACCCTCACGACCACCACCCAGCAGACCGCCGCCCCGTTCCCCCTGCCCCTGGGCACCACCCCCGAGGGCGCCCCCGTCACCTGGCAGCTGCTGGACGAGAACAGCCAGACCGAACACGGCATCATCACCGGGCCCCGCGGCTGCGGCGGCACCACCGCGCTCAGGCGCCTGGCCACCCAGGCCCGCGCGGCCGGAGTCCACACCGTCCAGATCGACCTGGACGGCGGACCCGCCTGGGGACCGGAGGCGGCCGCCCACCACATCACCACCTCCGCGCAGCTGGAGGCCGAACTCGTCGACGCGCTCACCCAGGACTACGACACCGACGCCCCGATCCTGCTCCTGGTCGACGGCCACCAGGCCCTGACCGAACAGCGCGAGGCGTGGGAGCGCCTGCTCATCGCCTCGCGCGCCCTGGGCGTGGCCGTCGTCGCCCGCCTGCACAGCCTCGCTCAGATCCACTGCGGCGGCTCCCTGGTGCGCAGCCTGCTGCTGGGCAGCGGCCAGTACGCCGCGCTGGGCGCGGGCCTGGACCTGGCGGCCCCCACCACGCTGCCCGGCTACCAGGAGCCCAACGGCACCTGGCAGGAGACCGGGACCGGCCTGTACGGCCACCGGGGGCAGACCACCCCGCTCACCGTCACCGCCTGACCACCTCCGAGAAGTCGCCCGCCTCATCTGCACAGCACAACGAAGGAGAGACCCGATGAAGCCCATGACCGTCGCCGCCCTGCGCCAGGTTCTGGCCGACCTTCCCGGCGACCAGGTCGTGATCGACGCCGCCACCGGCCGCGCCCTGGACGACGTCGACACCGACTTCCCCGGACAGGTGGCGCTGCTGTTCGCCGCCCGGCCGCGCCGCCGCACGGCGGTCAACAACTTCGTCGGCGAGATCCACGGAGGGTCGCTGATGCAGGTCGGCGGCGACTACCACGGCAACCTGCACCTCTGACCCGCCCAAGCACACACGCCGGGGCCGCCCTCACCTTCCACAGCACGGGCGGCCCCGACCACTCCCACAACAACGAAGAAGGAGCACCACCATGATGACCTCTGCTTTCGCTGCTTTGCTCGCTGGCCACTGGATCGGCGACCACTGGGCCCAGTCCAACCACCAGGCCCAGACCAAGGGCCAGTGCGACGCCGCCGGACGGCGGGCGTGCGCGGGCCACGTGGGCACCCTCACCCTGTGCCAGACGCTGGCCCTGGCCGTGGTCATCCTCTACGCCGACGCCGCCTTCGGCGTGGTCAACCTCGTGATCGGCCTAGCCGTCAACGCCGCCTCGCACTACTGGTGCGACCGCCGCAGCACCCTGGAGGGCCTGGCCTACGCCCTGCACCGGACCGGCAAGCACGACTACTACAAGGTCGGCGCACCCGCCCTTGACCAGGCGTTCCACATGCTCTTCATCCTGCTGTCAGCGGTGATCATCGGCGCCCCCACCACCACGGCCCTGATCGGATCCACCGGACTCGCCGCCGCCGTGCTGGTGGCGTGCGCGTTCGCCTCCCGGATCGGCCGTGACCTCAAGCCCCGCATCGACGCCCAGGAGCAGCCGCAGGAGAGCTGACCGGCCGGTGCCTCTGCTGGCCCCGCCCCGCGCGGGGCCGGCGGGGAGACCGACCGGTCGCCCGTCACACGCAGTGCGCGTGACGAAAAAAGCACGCGGCCCGCCCCTCCTCATGCCGAAGGAACCGGGGCGGGCCGCGCCACTCCCGAAGGAGCGTCACCAGTATGACCACGCCGACCACGAAGAAGATGAAGCGCTGCTGCGGAACGTCCGTGGGCATCCTCATCGAGGACTCCGAGCAGAGGCTGCTCATGATCACCCGCGGCTGGTGGCCCAAGGGCACCGCCCCCGTGGCCGGGCACGTGCGCGACTCGCACACCTCCGTCGCGGCGGCCCTGGTCGCCGAAGTACAGGAGGAAGTCGGCCTGACCGTCACCGGAGCCGGGCTGCTGTGGGAGGGACACCTGCCCAACCTGTGCGCGAGCTTGCCGCACCTGCCGACCCCGGGCCACTACTGGCACCTGGCGGCCGCCACCGCCGAAGGGCGGGTCGTGGCCGCGCCCGGGGAGACCAAGGGCGCGTCCTGGTACACCCGCACGGAGGTCGACGCTCTGGCCCAGGCGACCCTGGACCACTACCGGGCCGGAGGCGTTCCGGCCGACCAGCCCGACGAGTCGATGGAGGCGGTCTGGCTCCGGCTGATGTGGGAGGCCGGGCGCCTGCCCTGGCTCACCACTGAGGGCCTGGCCCTGGCCGAGACCGCGTACAGCACCGCGCCGGACGAGTACTGGTTGGGAGGACGTCCGTGACCGCCATCCTGGACACCCTGGAGACCCTGGAGCTGCACACCGAGGTCGACGTCGAGGTCGACGGCGCCGTGGTGCGCGGTCGCCTCCTGGACTACTCCGCCCACCACCTGTGGCTGTACGACCACGACGACTACGACGGCACCCACCACGCGAAACCGTGGCGGGCCCACCTGTCCGCGGTCACCGCCGTGGCCAGGGTTCCCGACCCGCCGAAGTGGTCGTGGGCCGCCGTCGAGAAGCGGCGCCGCGAACGCCTCTGACCAGCCCGTACACCACGCACGGCCCGCGCTCCCCTCGGAGCGCGGGCCCTGTCCTTCGAGGAGAGCACACATGAGAGCCCTGGCCCTGGGAGACCTGAGAGCCGCGCTGGCCAGCGCCGAACACCTGCCCGACGACACCCCGGTACGCATCGGGGTCGACCACCAGGACCTGGTGGTGGAGACGGCGGCCGCCGCGTCCCTCACCATCGACGGCACCAGCCGCGGCCACACCTACCAGGGCGTGCAGCACCTGCGGCTGCACGCCCGCCCCGCCACCGCGTCGGAGACCTCCGTGGTCTACGCACCCGCGCCCGGGCAGGACCCGGACGGACCTGACGACTACGTCTGGAGCTCATCATGACCGCTGACCTGTGGAACGCCCGATACCCCGTGGGCACGCCGGTGAAGGCCTACCCCGACACCCTGGACGACGATCCTCTGATCACCGTCACCCGAAGCAGGGCGTGGAACCTGGGCCATGGCGTGCCCTGCGTCATGGTCGCGGGCGTCAGTGGAGGCGTCGTCCTGGGCCACGTCCACCCCATCGAATAGGGAGCTGACGCCCTGACATTCTCCAAACGCCGCCCGGGCTGTGTGTCCGGGCGGCATTCTGAACACCGACCCGAGGAGAAGACGATGACCACCGCGACCGCCACCGATGCCACGACGACCATGGAGATCCTGCTCGACCAGGGCGCCTACCGGCACCTGCGCTTTCAGCGCGGCCCCGAGCTGTGGGAGGTACACACCTTCCCCGGCGGACTCCTGATCCGCGGCTTCGGTGACTACGTGCTGATCAACGGCGCCGACGACATCCTGGAGTCGATGTCCTTCACCCAGGCCGACCCGGCCTACTGGTCCGAGAAGGTCACCGCTGGCACCGTGCGGGTCTGGGACGAGACGGCCGTCCGCGAGCACCTGGCGGCCGAGGCCGACCGCGTGGAGGAGAGCCAGGAGGTCCGCGAGCTGCTGGAGATGGCCGAGTTCCACTCCGAGGCCCTGGCCCGCGAAGCCCTCGCTGGCGCCGACATCTACGAGCTGTTCTTCCCCGAGGAGAACCTGGACGACTTCTACGTCCTGGACCCGATGTTCGTCCGGGCGCTGGACCGGGCCCACGAGGGCCTGGCGCTCTACGCCGACCGGCAGAGCTGACCGCGAGCAACACCCCCAACCCCCGAAGGAGAAACCGGTGGCGATCACCCGAGACTTCAAC
The DNA here is from genome assembly GCF_001029525.1 of Nocardiopsis sp. RV163. Classification (NCBI taxonomy): domain Bacteria; kingdom Bacillati; phylum Actinomycetota; class Actinomycetes; order Streptosporangiales; family Nocardiopsidaceae; genus Nocardiopsis; species Nocardiopsis sp. RV163. The sequence continues at coordinate 3,981 of NZ_LEKI01000094.1, forward strand.
GGCGTCCTACACCTGGAGGAAGTTCCCGAGCAGCCGCACGTCGCGCTGCTGCACCATCTGGTCTGCGAGTCGAACAACGCGGGCGAGCGCGGTGTCATCGCGCACCACCTGCACCAGGACCTGCGACCGATCTTCCCGGGCACCACCCGCGAGGAGATCATCCACGTCCTGCTGGCGCTGGACAAGGACGGGATCTTGGAAGCCGAGGAGGACGGCGAGCAGGAGGTCTTCCTGCACACCAGCACCCCCGCCTTCCGCCTGGAGTACGCCAGCACTGCCTACCGCCAGGCGATCTCCGACATCTACAACGGCGTCGGCCAAGGGGACCTGTTCCGCCTGCTCGATCACGCCGACAGCACGATGCGGTTCGTCAAGGCAGCAGGCAAGGAGCCCTCCAAGGCAGGCAAGATGCTCCAACGCCTCACAGGCGAGAAGACCGACGACGCCTAGCCCCTCAACCGAGGGCGAGAATCTGAAACCAGCTCCTCGCAACGCACCGTTGCGAGGGGCCGGTTTTTTTCGTGCCCGCGTGACGAGACGGTGCCATCGCTCTTCTGTAAGGCTTCTGCCTGGAGTGATACGCGTGCTATTCGTGCGAGAGGTAGCACGCGTGCGAGGATCTGCACGCCTCGCACGGCACCGCCGGGGCCATCCTGGAGAGCATGCGCATCCGCCCCGCCGACGACACCGACCTCCCCGGCCTGCGCGCCCTGGCCGCCGCGGCCGAGACCGTCTACGCCCCGGACGGGGACGTGCTCCTGGTCGCGGCCGACGACGACGGCCTGCCGGTGGGCTGGCTGGCGGGCACGTTCGACGGCGTCTACCCCGGCCCCGGCGCCCCGGTGCGGCCGCCGCACGGCTACGTCCAGGCCGTCGTCGTCGACCCCGCTGCCCGCCGGGCCGGGGTCGGGCTCCAGCTCCTGGACGCGTTCACCGCGGCCGCGCGTGAGTCAGGCCTGGAGTGGGTGTTCGCCGTCCCCGACGAAGCGCCCGGGGTCGCAGGCCGGGTGGCGTGGCTGAGCGCGTCCGGGTTCACCCCCGTGGCCGATCCGGGGGAGCTGTGGCCGGTCATGGGCCGGTGGACCGAGCCTGGCCGGTGAGACTGCGGTCCTCCGCGGTTTTGGGTGCGCTGGCCGCCAACTGCACACCCCTGCACCTGACCGTTCTCCGGGCTTTGGAGCGCAACTGGTTGCGCGCGCACGGCGACACCCCCGGTCCGCGCAACCAGTTGCGCAAGAACAGCTCTTCCGAAGTTCTGGCCAACCACAAGACAGCGGTGACTCCTTGAGATCACGGATCAGGAGAACCAGCCGGTAACCGAGCACTTCTCCGCGATTGTGTGCACCGTCGAACCCTTTCCGCCTCCTGGCAGGGCTCTCTCGTGTCCGGATGCGGCCATACACGGCTGTGCACAACCCGGACCGAGCACAACACGAAAGACTCATCGGCCTACTCACGAACAAGGTGGCCCGTGGCGGTACAAAAACTGAAGCTCACCGAGAAGATCGAGAGCAAGCTCGGCGAAGAGGGCATCCAACAGCTCGCAGCGCACCTGTGGGCGCGCGACTGCCAGACCTGCGGGGGAGCCCTGGGCGTTGAACCTCCGGCACTGTACGTGATCGACATGCACACCTACGCGTTCGCCGAACTCAACCATGAGCAGTGCCGTGCTCCGGACTGGAACGACAGCGGCCTGGTGACCGGCAAGTCGACCAACGACGCTCATCTCAGCCACGAGGCCTTGAGCGTGGTGTTGCCCTTCTCCAGGAACGGCGCCATGGACCTGCGCCCGGCTCTGCTCGTTAACCCCGGCCTCGAATCCGTGATGATCCAGCTCGATGACCAGGACCGCTGGCAGGTCGAGATCGGAACGCAGTTCGAACACGCCGGACTGCGCCCTCTGGGCCAGATCCCGATGGACAGCCCGGTGAAGGGTGTTACCGCCCGCCTGACGCACTTCGAGATCGCGGTGGCCCTCCAGACGCCTCCCTTCCCGGTCTACAGCGCCCCCATCGGGGGGCCGAGCGGGCCCCAGATCCGCGCCGCTCACGCGGACAAGCAAGGGGTTCTGTTGGTCGTGTCCCACCTATTCGACTTCACCGCTCCCACCCCCGACCACATCTCCACTGTGCTCGCCTCAGGCAAGCTCCGTAGCGGCTGGGTGGGCTTCACCAAGGACGAGTAGGAGTAGGAGATGGGGACCAGCAGAGACGTTCATGGGTCGAGCTGGCCACGAACAGGAGCGATGTGAGCTACGAGCACGAGTACAACTTGGACCGCCGTTCGGCTGAGCAGTTGGCTGAACAAGCGGCGACCTACGCCACTGACCGGCCGGAGACCGGCTCCGCTTTGGCGGCCGTGGCCCAGGTGCACGCGACCCTGGCCCTAGCTGCGGCGACGATGGCCGCGGCCGAGCGAGTTGAGGACGAGTAGCCCTCAGCCGAAGTCGAGAATCGACAATGGCCCCCGAGCAACACTCCGTTGCTCGGGGGCCATTGTCGTATCAGTACTTGGGGGTGGGCCAAGTACGGCACATCAGACTGGCATTTTCGCACGTCAGGGGTAGATCTGTGCGGGTGCTCAGCGTGGCCCAGGGAACCGCTGTTGCCCCTTTCCGGCTTACCTTGTCCGCCCTTGGATCACGACCGCCGTCGACGGGCGGCCGGTGTCGGCCGTCTCCTCGGTCGACCGCCTCACCGCCGAGGCGGGCCGGGCGATCATCGCGCAGAACCGCGCGGCCTACGTCGCCGAGTACGGCGAGCCCGCGTAGGCCCGGATCAGTCGGGGGCGCGCGCCCTGTCGGCGGGGTATCCGAGAATCGTTCGTTAGTTGGACACCCGCAGGTGTGCGCGCTCAGTCACGTGCGTCACGGAGAGGGCTACCGCCAAAATCCGGACCGATCCTCCCCGGAGGCCCACCGCGGCGCACACCGCCCTGCTGCGCGGCCTGGCCGACTGGGCGCACGCGCTCGATGGCCGGGTGCGGGAGCTGGACGTGATGGAGGAGACCGAGGACGGCGCCGGGCTGTGGGCCCTGGTGCGGGTGCACGAGCCCGCGCTGGAGACGGTCCTGGCCGAGCACGCCGTGATGAGGGTCCCCCCTCCTCACGGGTGGTCGGGCTACCGCGCCGAAGGCGTGCTCCCCACCGGCCACCGGCTCATGATCAGCATCTGAACCCCCGCCCCCGAACGAAGGAGAATCGACGTGTTCGCCGAGACCGTCGCCGTCGACCGGCGCCACCTGGCCGCCCTGCTGGACACCCTCGCCCGCACCGACCCCACCCCGCCACCACTCCCGGCTGCCCTCCAGCAACTGGCGGACGCCCTGCACGGCCAGGACCCCGACGCCATCGTGTGGCTGGTCCCGGCCGAGGCGCTGTGGACGGCCCTGCACCACGCCAACGCCCTGGACACCTACGGCCTGGACGAGTGCGACGCCGCCACCTACACCCACCCCGCCCTGCGGGCGGAGGACCACGTCCAGCGCTGTCTGATGGAGCAGGCGCCGCGCACCGACGCCGCCATGGAGGCCCTGGCCGAAGCGGGCCTGGTCCTGCTCCAGGCCGAGTGCGCCCTGCACGCCTCCTACCTGTACGGCAGCGCCCACATCACCGAACGCCGGTGCATCACCTGCGAGACCACCTACCCCTGCCCAGCCGCCCGCGCGCTGGGCCTGGATGCGCAGCCCTGACCGCACCGACCGCCTCGGAGGCGTCGATGTCCCTGCTCATGGTGTGGCTCAACCGCACCCCCGGCCAGCCCTCCTACCCCCGCTGCTCGGCCTGTGGCCACGTGGCCGACCCGCACGGGCCCGAACCCGGGCACATGCGCCTGCACCTGTCGATGACCCGCACCCACGGCACGGAGGCCACCCCGCACGAGTGGATCTGCCCGGCCTGCGGGCACACCGCGCCGCTGTCCACCGACGACTACGCCCCCGCGACCATGCCGTGCCGGTGCCGACGCTGGTACTGCCGCTTCACCTGGAACGCCCCCGCCGCGGTGACGGCCCCGGCCTGCCCTCGCTGCTACACCCGCCTCCGAAGGCCGCTGGGCCCGGTGTAGCTACTCACCGGTTACTTGTCCTGTTGCCGGGCGTTCGGGAGAACACCCCCAACACGAAGCCCTTCGCTTTCCGGATCGTCCGGAAAGCGAAGGGCTTTTCGTGCTTTAGAAGGACCCCTCGCTCCTCATCCCACCAAGAAGCTCCCTGAAGAACTCGCTCAGCATGGTCTCCGCCGCCTTGGCATCGCGGAACTCCGCGCCACCGAACCGGTACACCTCATAACCCTGGAGTCGGATACGCCGATCTTCGCGCACCATCTCCGCGTACAAGTCCGGCGCCGGCACTCCGTCACGCGAGTAGTGATGCTTACCGTCCACCTCTAGGACGTACCGACGACCGCCCGGAGCAAGCAGCAGGAAGTCCATGCGCTGCCGTGGAAGAACCTGCCCTTCCACTCGCTGCCTCCTTTGGTCTTGCGCGATCGGGTCGAAGTGGAGGAACACCTGCGGCAGAAGTGCGGGGAAGGCATCGAAACCCTTGTTCTGGGAGAGCCGCCAGTAGGAGTCCAGCACCAGTTGTTCAGGCTCATTCTTTTTCAGGGAGCGCACGAGACGGTCTCGAAGTGCTGTGCGCAGTACCTTTTCTGGGAGCGCATAGTTACCGTCCTGGTGCCTCCACCAGTGGAGAAGTTCTCCCCAGGTAAGCCCTTGAGGGCCGACCGGGCGATCGTACAGCAGGCAGTGCTGTTTGTTCTTCGTGATCTCGATGGTTCCTGCTGCCACGTCGCGCCAGACGATCTCCGGCTTGTACTCGGCAGCGAAGATAAGGGTGCGCAAGTCGCCTCGTAGGCCTCGAATCCCGCCTCCAGCATGGAGTCGGTCGCGCCGATCCAAAGCCTGCCGCACAGGCGCGAATACCAACATCAATTCGTCTTCGCCCCCGTAGTTGTTGGTCCTGCGGAAGATCTCGTATTCGTGCTTGTCATGGAACGGAGGCTCGAACTCGATTCCCAGTCGCCAGAGCACGCTCACAATGCATCGGAGGACCGCACCGGCTTCGGGGTTGTCCAAGATTCCGTGGTCTGGCGGATGGGGCAAGTCGTCGATCAGCAGGTAGAGGAGGGCATGAGCGGCGTCCTCATCACTGACGTCGGTGGCCAGCCCCTTCCTGATTTCATCGATGAGCCTGTGGTTCAGCTTTTTGAACCAAATGTTTCCCTCTCGGACCGTCTCCAACAGGTCATCCTGGCGCACGTTCTCCTCCTTCAGTAGGCATAGGTGCCGTCATGCGTTGCATGCCACCGAGAGCGTCGCCTGTCAGTCGCGTCGATCCCAGCTTGATGAATCTGGAATACCGCATCCTTCGGACAGACCCAGTTCTCCCGACGCTACGGCGAGGGGCAAAGTAACTCGCGAGTAGCTTCGGGGGTGGTCTTGTTCGCGGGGAAAGTTGCGTCGATTCCTGGTCCCGGCGATGGTGCGCACACGCTTGCGCCGGACCGGCCTGCGAGCCTTGACGCGCAACCGGGTGCGCGAGTAGGTGTACGGCGCTCGGGCGCGCAGGGGGCGAACCAAATAAGCCCGAAAGGGGCAATGGCCTAGCGTTTTCGCAGTTCAGGAGGTAGACCAATTCGGCCGTGCGGAGTGGTCTACCCGCGCCGCGTGGTTCATCCCGGTATCGCCTGGTTCTGGGCTCCGGTAACTGCTCTTATCAGTGCGGCCAGACCGTCCTCGGGCGACGCCAGCGAACTGCCATTGCCCCTTTCCGGCTTACCTTGTCAGCCCTCCATCGAGGGGGAGCGGCCCTTCGCCGTGTCCTGGCCGTCGGCCGTCCCGAAGACCGCAGTCGCCTGCAGGAGCGGCCATGGGCATGTGGGGGCCGTCACACATTCCGCATTCGGAGGTGTCTGACCAGGGGAGATGGGCACTCCACGGCGCTGTGGAGTGCCCTGTTGTGCTCTCGGGGCAGGTGGGATCATCGGTCGCCGTCCGCTACCGGCCACGCGATGGCGGCCACGGTGCGCGCCGGTAAGACTACGAGGGCAACCCCCCACCCCTCGAAGGGAATCTCGTGAAGACCCGATCCCATCAACGGTTCACCGGCGGTGTGATGGCCTTGGCCGCCGCGTTCACCCTCTCCGCCGCGACAGCGGCTCCCGCGACCGCCCAGGAAGAAGAGCCGGGCCAAGCCGTCTTGACCACGGCCGTGGTCACCTCCGAGTACGACACCAGAGCCAGGAACACCCGCATCCGCATCAGTTTCCCCAACGGGAATTACGCCGGTTTCGCCGAGTGGAGCCGGGACCCCGGCGGCGATACGAATGGCGATGGCAGAGAAGATCCGGGGGATGCCGTCATCGTCTACGACGCGGTCGCCGACGGCTGGGGCATCGAGGCGACCCTGCTGACCGACGGGCGCGTCGCCACGACCCGCGGCCACAACTCGCCGTACTGGAGCCCCTGGGCGAGCGGCAACCTGGCCGAGGACACCGCGCACCGGTTGCGGGTCTGCATAGTGCGAGGAGACAGCAGCTACTGCGCCCTCCCGCAAACGGTCTGGGCCTAGAGGCCTAAAGACACAGCGAGATCACGACAGCCCCCGCGCAACGTCGCGTTGCGCGGGGGCTTCTCCGTGCCCACAGTCGTCAACCGGGGTTGTCTGGCCGCCGATAAGGTTCACTTATCGAGGGTCAGGTTTAGGAAAAATCGGGGGCCCGACGCCGGGGTCCGGCGGCGCGGGGAGCATTCGACCGGAAATCCGCGCTACCTAAACCACACCCTTGGCTCGCTCTGCACAGTCACACGGAGAGTCGCCGTGCTTCAAGCCGCACTCCTCCGCGAAGACGTTGCCCGAACTGACGAAGGGAAGTCCCTGAGGTTCAAGCGGCCTGTTCCTGTAGGAGGTGTCCCCGGCGACCCAGTAGTACAGACCAACCAAAGGCGGCGGCCACAACAGCAACCCATAACCACCAGCCTGGTTCCAGTAGTTGCGTCGCATGAGGGGTCGCAGCAAATCGAGTAGACGCAAACCTCGTGGATGACCTGCCAAAGCTGCAGTGGTCGCCGCCGTGACCAGGTCAGCAAGTTGCAGGGGTGCGGCATGCTCCGAAGGGGCGGTCATGAACGGCAGCAGGATGCGTCTTTGCTTGACATACTCCGTTCCCTCCCGAAGCAAGGACCGGCACTCAGCCAGGAAGCTCGTGACCTGCCTGGGGCCACCACCGGGTTCGTCGCAAATGACGACGCCGAACTCGTCCTCGCCGTCGAGGTGGCGCTCAATCCTCTCGAAAAGCATCTTCCGGCACACGCTTTCGCTTTCGGGCTTGTCCCAGTTGGTTCGCCCGCGGTCCCAAGCCGCCACGACCGTCTTAACACCGCATTCAGCAGCGATCTCCAGCATGCCCCGGGTTAGCTCGTTGACAAGCTCGCCACCGGCATCAGCCAGGAAGGAAGACTTGCGTGGCTTCCACTTGTACTCCTCTTCGTCTGGGACGCCCAGTCGCGACCGCAAGGACTCGACCTTGGCCGTGTACTCCAACATTTGGCTTTCATGGATGATCACTGCCCCCAAGGCCACCAGGTCTTCCAGTCCTTCACGCGGAAGGTCTCTTCGCTGCTGGCTGTCATCAACAAACACCAGGTACACCGCGACCTCCCGCATCTCCTACGAGCCCTGTGTCGAACCCGTCCCGCTCTCCATGTTCCTAGGGCTTCAGAGTGGGTGGGCGTAAAGCGAGGAGTCATCGGGCCAGGATTCGGCGTTACCTAAACCACACATGCCGAGTCGCATGGATCACTTACCTAAAGTGCACGTGTGGTTTAGGATGGACACTGATGCGCCTGCCCGACCCGAGAAGATCTGCCGCCGTGTTCATCCGGACCCACGCCGCCCGCCACCCCCGCCGCTGCGATGACTTCCCCACACCCATTCGCGCCGGGGAGTCCTACCAGGTGACCACCATCCCGCCCCGTGGCCACGACCTCCTGCGCTTCGATACCTGGGTCAGCCTGTCCCGCCACAAGGGCGACTGCCCCGACCCGGCCGAGCGCGGCGACGCCGTGGACGAATACATCGCGCACCTGCGCGCCCAGGCCGACGCCCTCACCGCCAGGGCGGCCTGATGCCGCGCGGGAAGGGCCTGCCCCTGGACCCGGCGCGGCTGCGCGCCGCCCGCACCGCCGCCGGGCTGAGCCAGCGTCAGGTCGCTGAACGCCTGGGCACTACCCGCCAGCAGGTCATCCGCTACGAGTCCGGCGCTGAGCGCCCCGAGGTCAAGCGCCTGGCCGCGCTCGCGGCCGCCATCGGTGTGGGCGTGGCCGACCTGGTGGTCGAGGGCGCGCTGCCCGGCGGGTTGGCCGGTCTGCGGGTGGGGGCCGGGCTCACCCTGGCCGCGGCCGCCACAGCGGTGCGCGCCCAACTCCCGACCGGGGCCGGGATCGCGTGCTCACGACCCGTCCTCGCGGACGCCGAACGCGGCGTACTCCCGCCCACCTGGGCGCCGCCCCCGGCCGCCGGGGCCGTGCGCAACGCCCTCGGAGTGGCCTACGAGGCCGACGTCGCCGCGGTCGCGGCCGCGTGGGAGACCACGTTCGGCACGGCGGCCACCGCCGACCAGGAAGCGGAGGAGACCGGTTCCATAAACGGCACCCCCACCGAGGAGCTTTCCGAAACCGCACCCCCCGCCGCGACACCGGCCCGCGCCACCCAAGCATGGAAGCCGCTGTCCGCGTGGCTGTGGGAGCGCCTGGTCCAGGTCGCGGCCGCCGGACCGGCCGGGGCCGACGACGACTGGACCGGCGGCGCCCGCTGGCAAGAACACCTGGCCACCCGGGAGAGGCCCCGGGGCACCACGGGGCGCGGCTACGTCGACGACGACACCGCCCGCCGGTACTGGCTCACCGAGGCCGGGCGCGCGCACATCATCGACCACCGCGAGGACTACGCCGACCTCTACCCGCAGGTGCGCCAGCCCCGCGCAGTGCGGGAGATGGACGCCGACACCCTGCTGCGGGCCCAAGACCCCGACGCCTACACCGCCCGCGCCGTGTGGGGGTCGGCCCGGCCCGCATCCCAGCGCTGGACCATTCGCGCGAAGGTGCGGGTGCTGGCCGGCGGGGTCATCGACGCCGCCGCCCACGGGGTCGAGGGGCATGCGCCCTCGGTGCGCTGGCGGCGCGACGACCACAGCGGCGGCGTGCGCCCTCCCCGGGTGGACGAGGTCGTCGAGGTCACCGAGTGGACCAGCCCGTGGCGGTCCATGCCCGAGGCGGCCCCCGCCCTGCCCGGCGCCCGCCCCACGCCCCCGGCCGGGGTCGAGGAGCTGCCCTTCGACGGCGAGGGCCAGGAGCACGAGCAAGTGCCCGACCCGCAGCAGGACGTGCGCCTGGAGCGAGTCGGCGTCGAGCAGATGGACGCCTACGAGCTGGGCGCGGCCCGGATGTGGCGGGTGCACCAGGGCGAGACCGTGCTCGGGTACGTGTGGCGCGGCGCCGCAGCGCCGCCGTGGTACGGCGCCCGCGCGGCCGCTGACGGCGTCCTGGGTGACATCGCGATCCTGAGCCCGCGCTACGACCGCACCCGCCAGAGCGTGGTGGACCACCTGCTCGACCCCAACGCGGCGTACATCACCGCCCCCGCCGAGGTCCAGGAGCAGGCCGACGCCGCCCCGATCCGGGATGTGGCGGTGCTGGTCACGGGCGACCCCGACGATGACCGTCCGCGCCTGCGCATCGAGGTCGACGGGCACTTCGTCGGCCACCTGGCGGACCTACGCGCCTGGAATGGCGGCGCGGGGTGGGCGATCTACTCCCCGCCCACGGACCAGGAGTTGCGTACCCTGACCCAGGCGGAACTGGGAGGGCGTCCGCCCGAGGCGACCACCACGGTGACCGACATCGCGGCGGCGGTGCGCACCCTCCTGCCCCAGGTGCTCCAGGACCCGGTGCGCATCGCCTCGCTGCACGGCCGCCACACCGGCCTGGTGGGGATGCACCCCCAGCACATGGAGCGCTGGGAGCTCTACCGGGGCCGGGTGCCGGGCCGCGAGGACGTGTACGCCTACGGCCGTTGCTGGGGCTGGCTCCAACCCGCCACGGGCGGGGGGCGCACCGCGCACACCACGGCCGGGCCGGTGCCGGGCGGGCCCTGGCCCACCCGGGAGGAGGCGGTGGTGGCGCTGTGGACGCACCTGACCGCCCCGCTGCCCCCGCCCCAGCTCGGGGAGCGGGCCCAGACCACGCGGCGGATCCGCCCCCGGCGCGACACCCGGCCGCTGTGCCCCTACACCGAAGCGGAGCTGGCGCGGGTGCGGCTGATCCGCGATCGGCCCGACGTTGAGCACAGCCCCTACCGGGCCGAGTCCCCCGTGGACCACCGGGTGCTGGGCTACGTGTGGCGCAAGGACGCCAAACGCTGGTCCTACGCCCCGGCCGAGGCCGACACCGGACGCCCGCCCGAGTACACCCCGGCGCTGCCCACCGCCCCCACCCGCGCGGCCGCGCTGGAGAAGCTCCTGTCCCGGCCCGGACCGCTGTGGGCCGACCCGGCCGACGCCATCGTGCACTGATCTGCACATCACGGCCCCGCCCGGGTTCGGGCGGGGCCGTTCTCATTCCTGGACCAGGTCCTCAGGCGTCAAACCCGCCGCGATCACCCAAGCGCTCAGGAGGCTGTCGTCGGCACCGGCCGCGCGCGCCTGACCGATCACTTCCGCCAGCTCCTGTTTGCGCGTGGCCAACTTGCGCTGGGCCGCTCCGACTTTGAGCGCGGACACGCTCACTTCCTTGGACCATTTCTCCCGGTCAAAAGTCTTTCCTCGCGTGCGTGCGCGCGGGCGCGCGTGCGCACGCGCGGACGGGCGCCCGGGCGCGGGTTCGCCCGGGCGCTCGTCAGACTCCGTCTGCGGGGCGAGGGCGGCCGCCGCTGGAGGCGGCGTTGCTGGCTCCCACGGGTGCTGCTGGGAGGCTTCGTCGCGGCGTCGTGGCGGCACGGCCGCAGGCTGCCCGGTCGGGGCCGCGGACGACTTCGGCTGGGGCTTGGGTGACATCAGACGGCCAACCCGAACATCGTCGCGGCCAGGCGGTCGATGGCGGCCGCGGGGACGCGCCCTTCGGCCCCGTAGGCGACCAGGGGTGCGGCCGCACCGGTCGCCTTGCGCACCACCTCCGCGCGCACCAACTCCTGGTCGTAGACCAGGTCGCCGTAACGGTCTCGGATCTCGGCTGCGCGGAACTTCGGTTCATCGCGCGTGCCCTCGAACATGTTGATCACGACCTGGCCCAGCGCCAGGCCGGAGTGGTGGTAGCGCTGAACGCGGTCGATGGCGCCCATGATGAGCGCGACGCCGTCCAGGCCGTAGCGGGTGGGGTCGGTGATGATCCAGGCCTCATCGGCCGCTGTGAGGCCGTTGACGGTCATCTGACCGATGTTGGGGGGCAGGTCCCACAGGACCGCGTCATAGGGCGCCAGAACGCCCTCACAAGCCCTGCTGAGGCGGTGCTCACGCCCGTCCCAGGTGTCCTGCTCGCGCACGGCCAGCGTCGGGCTGGCCGGGAGCACGTCGATCCCGGTCGGCCACGCCTCCCCGGCCGGAACGATCGCGGCCGCGGCCGAGCCGGGCACGACCTCGCGGGTGGCGGGGTCCACGTCCATGACCTCCGCCAGGGTGTAGTCCCCGATCCGGCAGTCGAGCGTGCTGGTGGTGTTGCACTGGGGGTCCAGGTCCCCGACCAGTACCCGCAGGCCGCGCTGGGCGAGCGCGGCCGCGATGTTCACGGTGGTGGTGGTCTTGCCGACCCCACCCTTCTGGTTACCCAGGGCCACTTGCTTCGTCATGGGCACATGCTCGCACGCTCTCCCGCCCGGGCAAGCGGACGGACACACGACCAGGCGCGCGCGCGGTCGCGCGGGCTTGCGCCTGGACGCGCGCCCGTGTAGACGCGCGTGCGCGCGCCCGGACGGGAGCGCGCAAACCCCCCTGTCTGATCTGCTGTTATGTCTGTTCCTGCTACGTCTCGCGTTGCATATCCTGGCACTCCGTGGTCGCGGTGATCACGGCAGGAATGAACACGAGTGTGCACACCATCGCGCCGAATACCTCTCCTGCTAGGTCGCCGGTTCGGGCCGTCACCCCGAGGAATCCTGCGACCGCCACGAAGGGCAGTGCCACGCCGCACAGCCACATCCGGGGGGTGCCCTTCATCCGTCCGGTGCCCACGGCCCACTGCCACCAGGGCAGCGCGGCCGCCACGAGTGCGAGCGCCAGGCCGCCGGGCAGGGTGAGCACGGGCCGGGCGAAATCGGTGACGATGACGACGCCCATCGCGGTCAGGGCGGCGGCCGACCACCGCAGGCCGTGCGTCACAGCGCTTCCTCCTGGTCCTGGAGAGCGGGCAGCGGCCCGGCCTGCCACACGTCTCCGATGTGGCGGTGCAGCGCGATGTCGGCGCCGCGCGTAGTGGCCACGTGCCACACGTCAGGAGCGAGCTGGTCCTCCCCGGTGGCCTGCCAGTGCGCCAGGATCCGCAGCACGTAATGTGCACCGTCCGCGTCGACCCACTCCTGGGGCACACCGCCAACAGTGCTCACCTCGACGTCGACCAGGTGCTCGGGGGTGCGCCTCTCGGGGTCGGCTGGGGAGGAGGGGACCCACCCTCGGAAGAACCACACATCCGCCGGGAACGGCACGTCGTTCGGTTCGTAGACCGCCCGGGCGCCGGGGTCGGAATGCCCGGCCGGGACGCTGGAGCTGATGAGGTAGGTGCCCAGGGAGTCCCTGGAGCCCGCCAGGTCGCCTGCGGTGTAGATGCCATCGAGGGTCTTGTCGTGCCAGTCGTCCGGGCCGCCTACGAGGCGGACCGAGACCGTGGCCACGGAGGTGGTGTGATCGCTCATGGCAGCGAGCCTGCCACCGGTCCCCGCCGCTGCGGGCGGTGTTTTCGAAGTTGGTGGACCACGTCATCGGGAAGTCCTCCGCGATCCTCACCGGGTCGGCGGCAGGCTCCCGGGCGTGGAGCGGCCGATCACGTCGACCGGCTCCTGGCGGCGCTCCGGCAGCTGCCCGGTCCAGTGCGCCGGACCGCGCGCGGCTGGACGGGCCAGGGCGGCGCGGATCGCGGCCATCGACCCACCGCGCCCCCGCGGCGAAGGGTCGACGGCCGCGTCCTCCTGGCCGTGCTCGACGTGTTCTCCCATGGACGCCATCCAACCCCGACGCGATCCTCAGCACTCAGACTTTCGTCCAACCGACCGACCGAGGACCATCCGAAAAACCTGTTGAGCGCAGTAAACATGTCAGTAGTCGGGTGTGTCAGCCGACGTTCTGGAGCCTTCCTGCCCACCGTTCTGGTCGGTATCCGATTGCCAACGTTTGGGCAACACCACCACACCGATCTTTCCGTTCTTGATCGCTTCCATCAACCCCCTTGGGTGCGGGCCAAAGGCGTATCGGAAGTCCACCTTCCCACCAGGGAACTTGGCCTTGTGGAAGTCCACCTCCCCGCCAGCGAAGTCGGTCTTGACGAAGGACACCTCCCCGCCAACGAACTCGGCCACGCCGAAGGATACTTCCCCCCCGGCAAACTCAGCCCCACCGAAGTTGACCACCCCGCCAACGAACTTTGCCCTACTGAAGGACACTTTCCCGCCGGTGAACCTTACTCCGCCGAAGAACACCTCTCCATCAGCGAAACTAGCCCCACTAAAGAGCACCGTACCGTCAACGAACTTGGCCTCTGCGAAGTCCACCGTCGCCCCGACGAACTTGGCTTTCCTGAAGGGCACCCTGCTCCCAGAGAAGTTGGCCTTGACGAAGGAAACCTTCCCCTTCGCGAACTTGGCATCTGCGAAGTCCACCGTTCCTCCAGCGAACTCAGCTCCACTGAATGACACCTTTTCTCCATCGAATTCTGCTCTATTGAAGAAGACTTTCCCGCCGGTGAACCTTACTCCGCCGAAGAACACCTCTCCATCAGCGAACTTAACCCCGTTGAAGAGCACCTTCCCACCACTGAAGTTGGCCTTGACGAAGGAGACCTCCCTGCTAGCGAGCTCAGCTCCACTGAAGTCGACCACCCCGCCGACGAAGCTTGCCCAGCTGAAGTCAACCTTCCCTTTAGTGATCTCAACTTCCGTGAAGTCCACTTTCCCGCCGGTGAACTCGGCTCTGCTGAAGTCTGCCGTTCCTTCAGTGAACCTGGCCCCGCTGAAGGACACCTTCCCACCGGTGAAGTGAGCCTTGGAAAAGTTGCCGCTGTCGAAGACGACGCCAGTGAAGTCGTAGTCCTTGCCGCGCCAGCGGCTGTTTTCTCGTAGGCGGTTGCCGATAACGCGGATGATGGTGCGACGGACCTCGCGCAAGGAGGCGAACTCCAGCGTGCGTGCGCGGTGGTCCTCGCACTGGTCGTTGTCTGCGCCCTGGGGCAGCTCGCCGGGCTCGGGGGCATAGGGCATGCGCAGGTAGGCACACAGCACGTCGATGATCATCTGAACGAGGTCGTTGCGACCCTCGGGAGCTTCGTCGGCCAGCCGTGCCAGGGCGTGGACTCCGGCCAGTCGCACGGCAGCGTGTTCGCTGCCGAGTTTGTCACTGGCGCTGTCGAAGGTGTCGGTGAACAGCTTCGACACCTCACGCTCTTCCCCCGTCTCGGTGGTGCGTTGGCGTCGGTAGGCAATCACGAGCAGGGCCACGCCGCCCAGGCCGGCGACGATGGCGAAGGCGCGGGTGGCGATCGCGTCTAGGTTCCTGGGGGTGATTTCCCCGGGTGGTTTCCACTGAGGCGTATCGAGCACCAGCCACGCCAGGGCGGTCATGGCCGCAACCGCGCCCGCAGCGAGCGCCCATGCGGCCAGGATGAGCCAGAGCAACCGCACCGGCGCGGTGCGCTTCCGGTTCACCCCCACCACACCGGCTGCCAGGATCAGAGCGCACACCCCCGCTGCGGCCACGCGCCAGGTTTGGCCCGTGGCGAGGCCGAGTAGGTCCCAGACCGTCGTGGCCAGGGGCCACAACGCCACAGCCGCTCCGAGCCCGCCGACGATGACCGCGGCCCAGGACAGTCCATGGCGTCGCCGGCCGAGATGTTCACTCAGCCGGGTGACTGGCTCCTTGAAGCGTTCGCGCCAAGGCGATTGAGGGGGTGAGGGGTGGGTGGTCATGGTGCGACCGTAGCCAGCCACAGGCGGAGTGTGGGCACCTGGCCGAACCCGGTCACTCCCTACGTCAGGGCAGGCTGCGCGGCCCTGACGGCTTCTTTGTGCTGACCACTGACAGGTTGGCTGCGTCTCCACTGACATCCCCGCTGCGCTCAACATCAACAGTGCTGTGGTGCAGAAGGAGCGGAGTCGCTAGGGTGCTCTGAACTACAGGTGAGTGCGTCAGGTATCGCTGCGCGATACAAACCGCCCGTACCGGGCGAAAAACGACAGGGGCGGGGGTGGAGAGGGTGGGCGCGCATGCCACGCCGATCCACACCGCCGAACAGGGCGACTACCGGCTCCTGGGTGCGTGCGGCGAGGAGGAGGTCCGCGACGTCGCCGTCGAGTACCGGCTCGGGCTCGCCCGGGGTCAGGACCCGATCATCCGCCTCGGGTCCGGGTGGCGCCGCTTCGGCCGCGCCTCCGGCACGGCGCTGGCCACCGTCGAGGACGTCGAGGAGGTCCGGCGGATCATCGCGGGCCGCCACCCCCGCACGGGTGAGCGGCTGATGAAGTTCAAGCAGGCCACCGCCCCGGCCGCTTTGCTGCCCGCCCGGCCCCTGGTCGCGGCCGTCGACAAGGCCGCCGCCGGATGGGGCGTGTCGGTCGAGGAGCTGCTGTGGCGGCTGTCGTGGGAAGAGGACCCGGCCCGGCCCCGGCCCAGCGGGCGCCGCTCCCCCTGGTCGTGGCAGCGGTACGAGCGGCTGGTGCGGTGCCTGACCTCCGAGGGCGAACACCACGCGGCGCCGGTGGCTGACCTGGAGCGGGTGGCGTTGGCGGCCGGGGTGGACCTGGCCGACGTCTACCCCTCGGCCGACCTCGCGCACGCCCAGGAGCACCGCGACGAGCGCGTCGACGTCGGGGTGCGCGCCTACGACCTGACCCTGACGCGGCCGCGCCGCCAGCAGCTCGCCCAGGAGGCCGCCCCGCCCGCGATCTCCGCCCGCATGGAACAGATCCACGACGAGGCGGTCGCCGAGACCGTGGCCTACGCCGAGAAGGTGTTGGCGTACGTGATGCGTGGCCACCACGGCGACGGCCAGAGCGCGCAGCGGCGCCCGGTCGAGGGCATCATCGCCACGGCCACCAAGCACCGCACCTCGCGTGCGGTGGTCCCTGGTGAGCCGGGAGACCCGCACACCCACACCCACGTGATGATCTCCGTGATGGGCTGCGACCCCTCGGACGGGGCGTGGCTGACCATCGGGGCCGGCGGCCGGGACCTGATGCGCCACGTCGCCGCGTTCGGGGAGATGCAGCGCGCGATCGAGCGCCGCAAGATGACCGCCGAGTTCGGGTTCGTCTATGCCCAGGACCCCGAGTCGCGCCAGTGGGACGTCGTCGGCATCCCCGACACGGTGAAGGCCGCGTTCTCGCGGCGCCGGGACCAGGCCAAGGCGGAGGCCGGGGAGGGCGCGTCCGGCAAGGCGTCCCGGGCGGCCGCCCGCAAGACCGCCGCGAAGAAGGTCGCCTCCACCCGCGCCCAGGAGCGCGCTTCCTGGCACAAGCGCATGAAGGCCCTGGGGTTCCCGGCCAAGGTGCTGTGGAAGGCGGTCCTGGAAGGGCGTGAGCCCGGCTCCGAGGGGCCCGCGGCCGCGCGGGGGCCGCGCCCTGACCTGGGCCCGGACCCCGACGCGGTGGCGGCCGCGGTGTGGAATCCCGAGACGGGGGTGACCGCGACCCGCAAGGTCGTCACCGAGGCGCGGATCATGGCGGCCGTGGCGGCGGCGTGCGAGGGCGGCATCGCCTCGGGGGAGGAGCTGGAGGCGCTCACCGCCCACGTGCTCGCCCACCCCATGGCGCTGCGCCTCCCGGACCAGGGCGCGGTCCACATGTCCCACTCGGCGCGGTTCACGGCCGCCGACCTGCCCGAGGCCGAAGCGACCATCCTGGACACCGCCGAGGCCGGGATGGACGCGGGCAAGGGCGTGGTGGACCTGGAGGAGGCCGCGGCCGCGCTCAAGGTGTGGCAGGGCGTCAAGGGCTTCCAGCTCTCCCGCGAACAGCTGGGGACCGTGTCGCGGCTGATCAGGGCCGGTCACCACATCGACACCGCGCTCGGGGTCGCCGGGTCGGGCAAGACGAGCATCATGAGCGCGACGCGGTGCGCGTGGGAGGCCGCCGGCCTCCGCGTCGAAGGAGCCGCGGTGGCCGCCGTCGCCGCCGCCAACCTGCGCGCCGAAGCGGGCATCCCCTCGCGCACCATCGCGTCCTGGCGACAGAGCATCACGGACGGGCGCGGCCTGGAGGGCGTCGACGTCCTGGTCGTCGATGAGGGCGCGACCGTGGGGGACCGGGACATGGCCGCCCTGGTGGCCGAGGCCGTCCGGTGCGGCACGAAGATCGTGAGCATCGGCGACCCGCTCCAGCTCCGCCCCGTCGCGGCGGGGTCGGTGTTCGCGCGCCTGCACCACCGCCTGGACGGCCCGGTGCTGACCGAGAACCGCCGCCAGAAGAGCGCCGTCGACCGCCAGGTCCTGGAGGCCTGGCGTACGGGCGCGCGCCAGTCGGCGCTGACCATGTGGGCGCAGCGCGGGATGGTGCACGCCCCCGTGGACGCCGACGCCGCCCACGCTCAGATGGCGGCCGCCTGGACCGCGGACCGCACCCGCTACACCAACCCCCTGGACGCCGTCGACAAGTTGTTGCTGCTCGCGGTGACGCGCGCCGACGTCGACGCGCTCAACCGCAAGGCGGCCGCGGCCGCCCGGGCCGCCGGACACGTGGGCAAGGAGCTGGTATTCACCACGCGCGGCGGGGAGGACCTGGCCTTGGGCGTGGGAGAGCAGGCCCGGGTGCGCCGCAACGACTACCGCAGCCGCCACGGCGACGAACCCGACGTGCTGAACGGCTACAGGGGCGTGGTCACGGCCGTGGACACCCGCCGGGGCGCCTGCGTCGCCTGGCACCGCGACGGCCAGGTCCAACAGGCCTGGATCACCCCCGCCCAGCTACGTCGCGGCGACCTGGACCTGGGCTACGCGACCACGATCGCCTCCGCGCAGGGCATGACCACCGACCGCTGCCACGTCTACGGCCTCGGGGCCGACGCCCGCGCCCTGTACCCGGCGATGTCGCGGGCACGGGAGAGGACGGACCTGTACCTGCCCGGCGCCGAGATCGAGCCCGAGACCACCCGGGCCCGCCTCGGCGACCCCGCCGACGAGGCCCAGGCGCTCGCCCGGGCGGTGGCCGCCTACGCCGCCACGCTGACCGACGACGACGACCAGCTGCTCCTGGACGAACTCGCCGACCGCCTGCCCGCGGGCACACCCAACCTGCCCGCCCCGTCGACCGCGGCCGCCGTCGACGTCGAGGACCAGGCGGTGGTGCTTGAGCACGAGCGCCAGGCCGCCCAGGCCAACGCCCTGATCCGCCGCGCCAACGAACTGGAGGCCCAGCAGCTACCGGGCTTGCGGGAGGAGTACCGGCTGGCCGACGAACGCGCCCAGACCGGCCGCCTGCGCCTGCTGATGGAGGGCACCACCCCGGCCGCCGCCCGCGCCGGCGCCCAGGGAGCCCGGGACCGCTTGGACACCGCCTTGGACCAGGTCAGGGACCTGCGCGCCCAGGCGTCCGACCTGCACCGGCAGGCCCAGCGCGGCCACGAGCGCCACGCCCGCGCCCAAGTCGAGGCCGACCAGAGGCGTCAGCTCCTGGCCAAGCTGGAACCAGTCGCCGCCTCGCAGGGGCTGACCCGGGCCGAGCTGTCCGTGCTGGACCCGGCCGGAATCACCCAGCTGGAGCGCCGGGCCCGCCGCCTGATGCTGGCCTCCCTCTCCGGCCGGGACACGCCCGAGCGCCCCTCCCGGATCACCGCGCCCCCAACGCCCGCTCCAGCCC
>NZ_LEKI01000095.1:0-22682 GCF_001029525.1 Nocardiopsis sp. RV163
GGGTGCGGGGGCGCGTGGGGTCAGAGGTCGAGGTTCTCGCCGGTGCCCGCCTGGCTCTGGGCCTGGGCGGCCATCTCCTCCTGGCCCTGGTTGTAGGCCAGGGTGGCGTCGTTGGCGCCCTGCAGGCACGACAGGGTGCGGGTGAGCATGGCGTCGGTCTGGCCGGTGAAGTGCTCGAAGAACCCGGACAGGGCGGCCTCCACGGGCGGGCTCTTGGCGTTGGTCAGCGCCATCTCGATCCCGTCGGCGGTGGAGTCGACGGTGTCGGAGAACCCGCCTCCTTCGAGGCCGAGCTGGTCGCCCAGGTCACCCAGGACCAGCGAGACTCCGTAGACGTCGATGTTCCACCGGCTCATCGGTCCTCTCCTCTCGCCGGGGAAGCCGCGAACCGGTGCGCGTGGAACAGCGCCCCGGCCTCGGCCTCCGTGAGGTCGGCGGCATGAGCGCGGGCCTCGGCCGTGCTCTGCTCGGCGACGCGGGCCCGCAGCAGCTCCAGCGAGGCGCGCACGCCCTCGACCGCCCCGGCCCTGCGTTCCCGCACCGGCCCGGGGAAGGCCGCGTCCGGCTCCTGGACGACCACGAATCCGTCACTGGGCGCCGGGTCCCGGGGTTCGGCGACAGCGGCGTTCCCGTCCGACTCCTTCGAGCCCTCAGGCTCGACCAGTTCGAACTTCATCCTGCCGCTGCCCTCCCTCGTCGGTCTCGGCGTCCGACCGGCGGACTCCAGTAGCAGTATGCGCATATGGAGTGACGTTCCACGATCGGCCCCGGTTCCGCAGAAGGAACCGCCCTCGCGATGGTCAGGCGCGGGGTCACCGGCCGGGCCGGGCGGAACACGCAGGTGGGAGCGGAGATAGTGACGTGCATCACTTCCGCTTCAGGAAGGCGCGACGGGACTCCCTCAGGAAAGGCTCAGCCCCTCTTCGCGGGAGCCGCGGACAGGTACTCCGTCTGCCGCCGCGTGAGGTCCAGGGCGCGCAGGGGCGCCCCGGCGTCCTCCACCACCGGGTACCAGACGGCCCGGGCCCCGTCCCCGCCGACGAGCGTGCCCGCAATCGGCCCCGCCTGGGCGCGGCGGGTCCCGATCCGGCGCAGCCGGTCCGGCCCGACCGCGAGCCCGACCGGGACCGCGGGCCCCGCCCACACCGGCGCGTAGGTGACATCGGCGCGCCCGGGGACGCGGCGTACGCGCAACCCGTCCAGGAGCCCTTCGGCCGCCAGCGCCTCCACCAGGGCCGGGAACGCGTCGAAGGGCACGGCGTCCCCGTTCTCGAACCCGGTCACCACCGACACCCGCTCCAGGAGTCGGCTCCCGCGCCGGGCCAGGTGGAGCTGTCCGGAGAAGGGGCGCCCCTCGCCCGGCGGACCCGACAGGTACAGGATCGAGGGCTCGGGCCCGCGTTCGCACACGTGACCGGCCATCCGGTCGCGGTCCCACGCCAGAAGCGCGGGCTCGTGCGGACCCCACGCCGACGGCGCGGTCCCCGCCACGTGCTCGGAGACGACCTCCGCCGCCCGGCCCGGGCCCGGGGTGAAGGGGTCGCTGTGGAGCACGGACACGTCCACCACGATCTGCGTTCCGGCGCTCTCGGCGAGGCCCGCGAGGAACCCCGGGACGGGCTCGGCGTCCGGATGCCCGGCCGCCCACGCCAGCCCGACCGGTTCCCTGTCCGCGCAAAACCCCTGCTCGTCGTCCCAGCGCACGGGCAGGCCGGTGATGCCGTCGTAGTGGCCGCCGTCCTCGCCCCGCACCACCCAGCGCCCCAGCGTTCCGGCGGCGAAGGCGCGTACCGCGTAGGTCAGGCGGGCGGTGGGCGGAGTGAGCACCTGGAGCGTCCTCTCTCCGGCGTGCGCGGCCACCGCGTCGCTGAGCCAGGACGAGAACGGCACCACCGCCCGGTCCTGGGCGACCAGGAGCGCCCTGGTCGCGGTGCGCTCGACCGCCGGGTGCTCCGGCTCGTCCCACAGGCCGAAGTCGGCCGGCCCCGAGGTCCACACCGCCCCGCCGAGCCGCAGCGCGAGCCCGTCGGCGAACCGGTGCGCCACCTCCCGCCCCCGGTCGTCGGGGCGGGCGCGCGCCTCCACCCACCAGAAGGTCTCCGGCAGCCCCGCCACGACCTCCGGCCCCAGAAGACGCACGACCGCGTCCGAACGCTCCACCGGCCGCCCGGGTTCGAGGGTGGTCAGCAGGCGGGCGTCCCCGTCGCGGATCTGCAGCACGGTGGTGTCGCCGTGCCAGTGCAGCCGCAGCTCGGGGTCCACGCCCCGCAGGGCGTGGACGACCGCCTCCTCGTCGGGCTCGTGGGCGACCAGGGCCACCACGTCGTAACTCAAGGGCCCTCCTGACGGGGGTCGGAGGGCGGGCGGGGACCGCCACGGCCCCGCCCGCCCGGATCAGGCGTCCTGGTACTTCTCGACCCAGGACGTGAGGGGTTGCCCCTGGATGGCCGCCGCCATCAGCTCGGGGAACGCGTCGGGGGTGCAGGCGAACGCGGGCACCCCCATCTCGGCGAGCGCGGACGCGTTCTGTCGATCGTAGAACGGCGCGCCCTCGTCCGACAGCGCCAGCAGCACCACCACCTGGACCCCGGCCGCCTGCATCGCGGCCACCCTCCTCAGCATCTCCGCTCGGACACCGCCCTCGTAAAGGTCGCTGATCAGCACGAAGACCGAGTCGTTCGGCTTGGTGATGAGCCCCTGGCAGTAGGCGATGGCCTTGTTGATGTGCGTGCCGCCGCCCAACTGCGTGCCGAACAGCACCTCGACCGGGTCGGTCAACTGCTCGGTCAGGTCCACCACGGCGGTGTCGAACACGACCAGCGACGTGCGCAGGGTCTTCATCGAGGCCAGCACCGCGCCGAACACGCTCGCGTAGACCACAGAGGAGGCCATCGAACCGCTCTGGTCGATCGCCAGCACGACGTCCTTCTGCACGCCCCGGCTGCGACGGCCGTACCCCACCAGGGTCTGCGGCACGATCGTGTCGTGCTCGGGCAGGTAGTGGGCCAGGTTGCGGCGGATGGTGGCGTTCCAGTCGATGTCGGCCGCCCGGCGCGGCCGGTGGGTGCGGGACGACCGGTCGATCGCCCCCTGAACCAGGGACCTCGTCTTCTGCGCCACGCGGCGCTCCAGGTCGTCCACCACCCGGCGCACCACCGCGCGGGCGGACTCGCGGGCCCGGTCGGGCATCACCCGGTTGAGGGACAGCAGGGTCCCCACCAGGTGCACGTCCGGCTCGACGGCCTCCATCATCTCCGGTTCCAGGAGGAGCTGGTGCAGCCCCAGCCGGTCCATGGCGTCCTTCTGCATCACCTGCACCACGGAGGACGGGAAGTACTCGCGGATGTCGCCCAGCCAGCGCGCCACCCGGGGCGCCGAACCGCCGAGCCCGGCGGAGCGCTGGGCGCTGGTCCTGCCGGGTCCGACGCTGTCGTAGAGCGCCTCCAGTGCGCCGTCCATCCCCTGGTCGGCGGCGCTCAGGCCGGAGGCGCCGACCCCGCCGGAGCACTGCGCCTCCCTGCCCAGCACGAGCCTCCAGCGGCGCTCCCGCTCGTCCACGGCGTTCATGTGCGCACCTTTCCGTCGGTGAGGATGGCCAGCGCGGTGGCCAGGGCCGGGGCCGCGCGCCGGGCGTCCACGTCCACGCGGGCCGGGGCGGACCGGTCTGCGGCGGGCGCCGTCCCGAGCCGCAGGGCGGCCGAGCCGATCTCCTGGCGCTCGGGGCCGTTGAAGGCCCCGAAGGTACGCCGCAGCAGCGGCAGCACCGCGGTGAAGCGCTCCTCGGGCAGGGAGAGCAGCCAGGTGTCGATCAGTCCGAGCAGCCGGTCGTCGTGCACCAGGATCAGCCCGCTGCCCTGGAGGAACCCCTCCAGCCAGGCGGCGGCCGAGGCGGGTTCGGCGCCCGGGGACATCGCCAGGCCGAGGCGGCGGCGCAGCTCGTCGGCGTCCACGAGCCCGGAGTCGGAGAGGATCCGGTTGACCCGCCCGGCGACGCGCCCGGGCAGGGTGTCGCGCACGGCCAGGGCCGCCAGGGCCGCCGTCCAGGCCCGGGCGCCCTCCCCGCCCAGGAGGGTGGCGGCGCCCTGCGTGGCGTCGATGTGCCGGACGAACCGCTCAGCCGCGTCGTCGTCCAGGCCGTGCACGGCCGGTGCCAGCCCGACGCACACGCGCCGCAGGATCTGCTCGGCGACCGTGCTCAGGTAGGCGCTGTCGGTGCCGCGCACGTCACCGTAGCGGGCGGAGCGGGCCAGCGGCGGCAGCGCCTCCATCAGGTGGGTGACGTCGCTGTCGGTGGCCGCGCGGTCGGTGAGCAGGGAGAGCACGCGGGGCAGGGCCCCGCCCAGGTCCGCGAACAGGCACTGCTCGGTGAGGGAGGTCAGCGCGGGCAGGGCCGCGTCCTCGGCGAGGTCGGCCACCCGGGCCGTGGCCGCCGAGGCGACGGTGGTGCCCCACCGGCTGGCCTCGATCAGCGCCACGTCCATGTCGGGGTCCCAGCGCAGCCGCCACGACTCCCGGAAGGTGCCCTTCTGTCCGCCTTCGGGGGTGCGGGGAACGCCCCACTCGACGCCGAGGAGCCGCAGCCGGTGCAGCAGCACGCTGCGTTCGCGCTGGCTGTCCTTGCGCAGGTCGAGGTCGAGGTCGCTGTCGAAGGGCTCGGCCTTGAGCCGCAGGCGCTTGCGGATCGCGATGAGGTCGCGCTGGAGCGGGACCATGGGCGTGGACGGGGGCACCGAGCCCATCCGCTCGCCGACGGACATCCGGCGGTGGACGAGGGCGGCCCGGGTGGGTTCGCCCTCGCACAGGACGGCCGTGAGAGCCTCGGCCACCTCGTCGAGTCCGGCGAGCGGACGCCCGCGCAGCACGGCGAGGCTCTCCGCCAGCCGCACGCCCTCGATGACGTGGGACGAGGACACCGCCAGCCCCTCCTCTCGGAGCATCCGGGCGGCGTCGGTCAGCCACCGGTGCACCGGGAGGTCGGGCGCTGTGAACAGGTGATGGTACCAGCCGGGGGCGGCGACCCCCGCGCCGTAACCGCTGGAGGCGGCGAGGCGCCCGTGGGTCCAGGGCACCCAGGTGGCGGTGACCTTGGCCTTGGGCAGGCCCTTGAGCAGGGCGGTGTCCTCCTTGACCGGGTAGTCGGCCAGGTCGCGCAGGGCGGGGGCGTGCCAGGCGCCGCAGACCACGGCGATCCGCTCGTGGCCCTCCTTGAGGGTGGCGCGCAGGGTCTGGCGCATGTACGCCTCCCGGCGCGCGTCGCGCTCCGTCTCGGGGCCGGACTCGGCGCGGACGGCGGCCATGGCGTCGGCGATCGCCGGGAACGGGGAGGGCTCCCCGTCCCGGCGCTGTTCGATGACGTCGTCCCACCAGCGCTCGGCGTCGTCGTAGCCCGCGGCCTCGGCGAGCACCCCCAGGGGGTCCAGCCGGATCCGCTCCGGCTCGCCGACCTCGCCGCCGTCCGTCCCGTCGGCGGCCTCCGAGGCCCCGGCCCCGTCGGTCTCCCGTGCCGCAGCAGCAGCACCGGCTCCGGCCTTCCCGGTGTCCTCGGGAGCCTTGGTGTCCCCGGCGGCCCCGGGGTCCTCGTCGCCGCTTCCGGTCCCGGTGTTCCCACCGGCTTCAGTTGCCCCGGTGTTCCCGGGAACCTCGTCGGACTCCGGTTCCCCGGAATCCGCCTCGGCGCGGGCGCTCTCCTCCTCCGCCGCCCGGCGCCGCTCCTCGGCCTCGGCGACGCGCTCGGCCAGGGTGTTCGCGGCGGGCAGATCGCAAAAGCGCACCCGCACGCCGTTCTCCACCGCGTAGCGCAGCGCCTCCCACTCCGGGGAGAAGCTGGCGAAGGGCCAGAACGCCCATCCTTCACCGGCCCTCGCCTCGTCCCCCTTGGGTGTGTCGGCGAGGTAGGCCAGCAGCGCCACCGGCGGCTCCAGCTCGCCCACCAGCGAGGTGAGGGCGTCCGCCTCCGGCGGTCCCTCGATCAGCACGGCGTCGGGTCTGATCTCCTCCAGCGCCGCCCGGACGGCCCGGGCCGACCCCGGGCCGTGGTGCCGCACGCCCAGGACGTGCAGCCCGCTCGTGTCCAGTCGGGGCCGACCCATCAGGCGCCCACCTCTCGGCAGGCGCGGTAGAACTCGCCCCAGCCGTCGCGCCCGCGCGCGACGGTCTCCAGGTACTCGCGCCACACCACGCCGTCGGACACCCGGTCCTGGACGACGGCGCCCTGGATGCCCGCGGCCACGTCGGCCGGACGCAACTGCCCGTCGCCGAAGTGCGCGGCCAGAGCGATGCCGTTGGTGATCACCGAGATCGCCTCGGCGGTGCTGAGCGTGCCGCTGGGCGACTTGACCTTGGTGCCGTTGTCCTCGGTCACCCCCGAGCGCAGCTCGCGGAAGACGGTGACCACCCGCCGGATCTCGGTCAGGCTGGTGGGCACCTCGGGCAGGTCCAGGGCGCGGCCGAGCTGCTCCACCCGCTGGGTGACGATGCGGACCTCGTCCTCGGCGCTGTCGGGGACGGGCAGCACCACGGTGTTGAACCGGCGGCGCAGCGCGCTGGACAGGTCGTTGACGCCGCGGTCCCGGTCGTTGGCGGTGGCGATGATGTTGAACCCGCGCTGGGCCTGCACCTCGACGCCCAGCTCGGCCACCGGCAGGGCCTTCTCCGACAGCACGGTGATGAGGCCGTCCTGCACGTCGGAGGGCATGCGGGTGAGCTCCTCGATGCGGCCGATGGAGCCGCGCGACATGGCGGTCATGACCGGGCTGGGCACGAGGGCCGCCTCGGAGGGGCCCTCGGCGAGGAGCCGGGCGTAGTTCCAGCCGTAGCGGACGGCCTCCTCCGAGGTTCCGGCGGTGCCCTGCACGAGCAGGGTGGAGTCGCCGGAGACCGCTGCGGCCAGGTGTTCGGACAGCCAGGTCTTGGCGGTGCCGGGGACGCCGATGAGCAGCAGGGCGCGGTCGGTGGCCAGGGTGGCCACGGCGACCTCGACGACGCGGCGGGCGCCGATGTACTTGGCGCTGATCTCGGTGCCGTCGGACAGGGTGGTGCCCAGCAGGTACTGGGTGACCGCCCACGGGGAGAGCTTCCAGCCCGGGGGCCGCTGCCGGTCGTCGGCCTTGGCCAGCGCCTCCAGCTCCGCGGAGTAGGTCTGCTCCGCGTGAGGGCGCAGGGCCTGGGCGGCGTCGGTGCGGATGGCGGGGGTGGAGGTGGTCAACTGAGCTCCCTGTGCATGTCGAGTCGGAACCGGAGGGTGTCCCGGAACCGGAGGTAGGCGTCGCCGGAGGCGTCGTTGTACGGAGGGGTCTGGTGGAGGTCGGCGAGGTGCCCGGGGGGCATGTGCACGGCCGCCGCCTCGCAGAGCAGCCGGTAGCCGTGGTAGTCCTTCTTGCGGTCCTTGGCGTGCAGGCGCGCGATGACCCGCGCGCTCAGCTCGGGGGTCCAGGGGCCGGGCGTGTCCTGGAGCTGGTCGCCCCAGCGGCTGAGGGAGGACTTGTCGGTCAGGACGCCGTCGGCGTACGCACAGCGCTCCTCGACCGGCAGCAGTCCCAGCAGCCTGCCCGTCTGGAACCCCGGTCCCGTGCCCCGCGGCCCCAGGAACTCCAGGACGGCCCTGGCCCACCCGACGTTCCGCTGGACGACGACGGCGTTGACGAGGGCGCCCAGCAGGCGGGCGCTGTGCACGGCCTCCCGGTTCGCCGCCTCGAGGATCCCGGCGGGTTCGGCTCCCAGCAGCCCGGGCCACACGTCCAGCGGCGCGTGGGTGAGCAGCGCCCACAGCCGCTCGGCCCGCTCGTGCGCGTTCTCGTCGCCCTTGGAGGGCGCGGCCAGCGCCAGGTCGCGGTGGACGGCGGCGTCACGGGTGCGGACGGGGTCCACCCACAGTGCGCCGTCATCCCTGAGCGAGGCGTGCGCGCGGACGTGGCCGCGCAGCCGCTCGGCGTGCGCGCTGTCGGGCAGCCGGGTGAGCAGGGACAGCGCGATCCCGCGCACGTTGGCGCTGCGGTCGTCCAGCGCACGGTCCAGGAAGTCCGCGTCCGCGGGGCCGAGCCCGGTGGCGAAGGTCTCCAGCAGGCGGCGGCGCAGGTCGGCCTTGGCCAGGCCGGCCCAGACGGCGGCCAGCAGCTCGCGGGCGCGGTCGGGGTCGGTGGCCCGCAGTGCGGCGAGCGCGCGGCGGCGCTCCCCCGGGGTGCCGCAGCCCCAGTCGCGCTCGCTGAACCGGTCGGCGTGGACCGACTCGGCCAGCATGTAGGACCAGGCGGGGTTGAGCCCGGCCAACCAGTGGCCGCGTGTGCCGACCACGGCCGCGAGCGCGGGGCGCAGCTCGCTGTCGCGGGCGCCCTGGTCGAGGAGGGCGGGAACGCTGGAGTGCGCGACGCGCCGTCCCGAGGCGGCCACCAGCCCGAGCCATTCCGGGAGGAGTTCGCTCCGTCCCGTGAGGATGTCCTCCAGCCGGGTGGTCGCGGCCTGTCCGGGCTCGGGGCGCTCGTCCTCGGCGCCGGGCTCCACGGGCTCGACGCCGGTGGCGGGGACGTACCCGGCGGCACGGCGGACGGCGATCAGGGCCGCCCGGTCCAGGAGGGCGACGGAGTCCTCGTCCTCGGGGACGGGGGGCAGGTCGGGGGTGTCGGGGACGGCGCGCTTGGAGGTGCCGACCAGGGCCGTGGAGACCAGGCGGTCCCAGGAGTCCACGGCGGCCAGGGGGTCGGGGGTCACAGGCAGACCGCCTTTCCGTTCCGGTCCCACACGGTGATGGGGGTGAGTCCCGTCGCGGGCGACCACTCGGCGGCGACGGTGGAGGGGCGGCCTCCGGTGACCGCGAGGAGGCGCCATGGCTCGGGGGAGGCCAGGGGCAGCGCGTCGCCCTCGGTGTCGGTGAGGTACCACCGGCCGTCGCGGGCGGGGGCGGCGCGGTCGAGCACGACCGGCCAGGTGTCGCGCCAGGGGTCCTCGGCGAGGGAGGCGGCGAAGTCGTCGAGGGCCTGCACGACCGTGCCGCCCTCTGGAGGGGCCGCCTCGGTCGTGACGCCGTCGCCGACGGGGGCGAACCGGTGGCCGTCGGGGTAGAAGGCGAACTCGGCCTCCACGTCGGTGCCGGCCCGGAAGGGGGTGGTGGGCGCCTGGCCGGGTCGGGCGAAGGCCAGGTACAGGGCCACTCGCCCGGTCGCGGCGCCGCGCAGCCACAGGCGGCGCACGCGCATGTCGGCTTCGAGGGTGGGGGCGTCGTGCCAGCCCAGGACCCGCCAGGTGTCCCGGACGCGCTCACCGGTGGCGAGGACTTCCTCGGCCTTGACGGTGATGCCCACCCGGGAGCGGACGGCGCCGCGGACGCGCTCGTCTAGGGCGTCGCCCGCACGGTAGCCGTTGACCAGCAGGTGGAGGAGGCTGAGCCGTTCGAGCATCCGCTCGGGCCAGCCGTCCCCGCGCGCCGCGGAGGGCAGCCGGGAGACGAGGGAGGCCGCGCCGCCCGCCTTGGCGTCCACGAGGCGTTTGGCCATGCGGTCCCAGTGGTCGTAGCCGTGCTTGGGCACCTCGGCCAGCCCGGTGTCCACCTGGTCGCGCAGCCAGAGGCCGAGTTCGTCGACCCCGGCCCGGACCGCCTCCTCCCTCTTGCGCAGGGTCGCGGCCGCCCGTCGGGGGTCGGCGGGGGCCGCCGGGCTGTCGGCCTTCTCCTGGCGTGCGGCCCTTCCGGAGAGCCACTTGGCCACCCACTCGGGCCGCTCCTGCCGTTCGGCCACGCTGTCCTGGGTCCACAGGGCCAGCAGGCCCAGGACGTGCTTGCACGGAATCTTGCGGCTGGGGCAGCTGCACTTGTAGGCGGTCCCGCCCGCGCCGTCCAGGTGGACGGCGGCCAGGTAGGGCTTGGAACCGCTGCCCTTGCACTCGCCCCAGACGGCGGAGGTGCCGCCGGAGGGGGCGGCGACCGCTCCGCGCTCGGGCCAGGACGACTCCTTGGCCACCTTCAGGGCGGCCTTTCGGGAGGAGGCGTCCGGAGCCAGAGCCCATACGTCGTCGGTACTCCATCGATCGCTCACACAGAGAACACTACGGACTCCCTATGACAAAAAGCGCCCTTTTCGAACCTCCTTGCGAACGCTCGTGGAACTGTCGCACCCCCGTGGCAGACTTCGGCAGCGGAGCGGCCCCATCCGGCGTGCGACCCCGGGTTCCGGCGCGCGGGAGCCCCAGCAAAAGAGCACCTTAATATCATTTGTCACTAATACGCAGGTGCCTTTTCTCCGCCGTGTTGAAAAAAGAACTCCGCCCCTTCTACAATGAGCGATCCCGCTTCTCCCCTCCGTCACCGCACCGGCACACCATCTCCCCGAAGAGAGGGAATCGGTTCGTTGACGAACACACGGCTGTACGGCACCACACCCGCCACCGGACGCGACGGCCTCTGGGCCGCGCTGCGCGAACGCCACGGACCCGTGGCCCCGGTCGAACTGGAGCCCGGCGTACGGGCCTGGCTTCTGCTGGGCTACCACGAGAACCTGGCGGTGTTACAGAACCAGCACCTCTTCTCACGCGACACCCGCCGCTGGCGCGAGGTGGCGGAGGGGCGCGTCGACCTCTCCTGCGCCCGGCCCGCGCTGTCCTGGCGCCCCAACGCCCTGTACGCCGACGGGGCGGAGCACACCCGGCTGCGCTCGGCCATCGCGGACAGCCTGGCCAGGGTGGACCTGAACGCCACCGCCCGCACGATCCGGCGGATCGCCGACGAGCTCGTCGACTCCTTCGTCGCCGACGGCAGGGCCGACCTCATCTCCGAGTACGCCGACCCCCTGCCCGTGCTCGTGGTCAACAGCCTGTACGGGCTCTCCGACAGCTACGGGTACATGCTGGGCGACCTCACGTCCATCGTCTTCAGCGAGAACGCCGAACGCGCCGAGGACGCCGTGGGCCGCATCCACCAGTACTTCTCCGAACTGGTGGCCCGCAAGCGCAGGATCCCCGGCCAGGACCTGGTGTCGTGGATGCTGGAGCACCCCGCGGGGCTGAGCGACCACGAGGTCGCGCACCAGGCCGCGCTCATCAACAATTCGAGCCACCAGACCACCACACACCTCATCGGCAACACGATGCGCACCCTGTTCACCGACGAGGCGGTCCGCACCGCCTACACGGACGCGCAGATGACCGTGCACGAACTGCTCGACCACGTGATGTGGACCGACACGCCCTTCCAGATCCTGCCCGCCCGCATCGCCCTCCAGGACATGCGCATCGGCGGCGTCGACATCCGTGCGGGCGACGCCCTGCTGATCGGCTTCGACGCCGCCCACCGCGATCCGGCCGTCCGCTGCGAACAGGCGGGGGGCAGCCGGGCCCACCTGATGTTCGGCGCCGGGCCGCACGCCTGTCCGGCCCGCGAGCTGGCCCGGCTGACCGCCACGATCGCGGTCACCACGCTCCAGGAGCGCCTGGGCGGGCTCCGGCTCGCCGTGGAGCCCCAGGACCTGCGCTGGACACCGTCGCCGTTCCTGCGGGGGCTGCGCGAACTCCCGGTGGCCTTCACCCCGGGCGAACCCGTCGCCCTCGGACCCCGGGAGGGCTCCGGGAGGGGCGGCTCCGGAGGGGACGGGCAAACGGAGCCCGGGGGGCGGTCGGGAGGCCGGGACCCCGACGACGAGGGCCACGAGGACGACCTCCTCAGCCGTCTGCTCGCCTGGTGGCGCGGGCGGAGTTGACCCCGCCGGGGCGTCGGCCCCTGGCTTCGGCGGTGCGGGCGCGGGGCGCGGCCCCCGCGCCCGGCGCGGGCGGCACCGGGGGCGGGCCCGCGAGAAGATGGACCGGGGGGCGGCCTCGCCGCCGGGGAGCGGACGGGAGGGGCGTCTCACGTGGAGTGGACCATCCAGCAGGTCGCGGCCAGCGCCGGTGTCACCAGCCGTACCCTGCGCCACTACGACGACATCGGGCTCCTGCCCCCCTCCAGGGTCGGCGGCAACGGCTACCGGTACTACGACGCGGCCGCGGTGGCCCGGCTCCAGCGCGTACTCCTGATGCGGGACCTCGGCCTGAGCCTGCCCGTCATCGCGGACGTGCTGGACCGCGAGCGGGACGAGGAGGCGGCCCTGCGCGAACACATCGGACTCCTGGAGGCCGAGCGCGACCGCCTGGACCAGCGGATCAGGTCCGTGCGGCGCACCCTCGACGCGCGGCGCTCCGGCAGGGACGGCTCACTGGAGATGATGCTGGAGGGGTTCAACGACCCCTACCGGGACGGGGTGGTCTCCCGCTGGGGGGAGCGCGCCTTCCTGGAGAGCAACGCCTGGTGGCACGGCAAGAGCCTGCGCCAGCGGAGGGACTGGAAGCAGGACACCGACCGGCTGGTCGCCGGGTGGGTCGCGGCCTGGGAGGACGGTGCGTCCCCGGTGTCGGACCGCGCGCAGGAGCTGGCCGCCCGGCACGTGGAGTGGCTCCGCCGGATCCCGGGGACGCCGGTGGCGGAGGGGGACCGCGAGCGCTCCGTCGAGCTCGTGTGCGACCTGGGCCGCGTCTACGTGGAGGACCCGGACTACGAGGGCCTCTTCGGGAGCGCGGAGGGAGCCGCGTTCGTCCGCGACTCCCTTCGCGAGTACGCCCGGTCCATGTGAGGGCCCGGCCCCCGGCCGACGCCCGTGCGCGGGGTCCCCGGGCACGTGCTAACCGGCGCCCATCGCCCGGATCGGCCCGGCCAACTCCCGCTCGAAGAAACCGAAGAACCCCTCCGGATCGGGTCCGGCGTTGATCAGGCACAGGTGGTCGAACCCGGCGGAGGCGAATTCCCGCACCACCTCCAGGTGGCGGTCCGGGTCCGGCCCGTAGGCGAAGACGTCGCGCATCGCGTCCCTGTCGATCAGGGCGGTGGCCGCCTCGAAGTTCACCGGGTTGGGCAGCTCGGCCTGCACCTTCCACCCGGTGAGCGCGAAGCGGAACAGCTCGCGCGCGGACTCCAGGGCGTCGCCCTCGTCGCTCGCCCACGCCAGCGGCACCTCGGCGTAGCGGGGGCCGGAGCCGCCGTTGTCCTCGTAGACCCGGTTGAGCTCCTCGCTCGGCTCGGTGCAGAACAGGCCGTCGCCCGCCTCGGCGGCCAGCAGGGCGGCCTGCTTGCCGCCCGCGGCCACGACGATGGGCGGCGGCTCCTCGGGCAGGTCGAAGACCCGGGCGTCCTCCAGGGTCAGGTATCTGCCGTCGTAGGAGTGGTAGCCGCCCGACCACAGCAGGCGGATGATCCGGATCGCCTCCCGCAGCATCTCGTGGCGCCTGGTCGCGTTGGGCCACCCCTGGCCCACCACGTGCTCGTTGAGGCGCTCCCCCGCCCCCAGGCCGAGCGTGAACCGCCCCTCGGACAGGACGGCCGTGGTGGCCGCCGCCTGGGCGACGATCGCCGGGTGCACCCGCAGGATCGGGCAGGTGACCCCGGTGGCCAGCTCGACGCTGTCGGTGCGTTCGGCGATGGCGGCGAGCATCGACCACACGAACCCGGAGTGGCCGTGGCTGTACAGCCACGGGTGGAAGTGGTCGCTGATCTCCACGAAGTCGAATCCGGCCTGTTCGGCGCGGACCGCCTGCTCCACGATCTCGCGGGGCCCGTAACCCTCGGCGAAGAGCTTGTAGCCCACCTTCATCGCGTCTTCTCCCCTTCGTTACGCCTTCGCTCCGTGCCTGTCGTCCCGTACCCGACGCCCCGGCCGTCCCCCGTCACGCGGGCCCCCGTCAGGCGGGCACGGACGCCGTCGGCCGGTCCCAGAACCGGTGCTCGCCCAGCAGCCTCGTGAACTCGGCGACGCCCGCCTCTCCCGCGTCCGGCGCGGCGACCACGCCGAGCTCGACCCGCAGGGCGTCCACGGGCCCGGCCAGCTCCTCCGGCAGCGGCGGGGCGAGCAGCTCCGTCCCAGCGCCGACCGCGGCCACCGGCTTGTGGTGCTTGTACGCCTCCAGCACGAAGTGCCGCGCGAGCCCGTCGCCCGCCAGAGTCCGGGCGGCGTCGGGGCCGCCGGTCACCACGACCGCGTCGTAGAGCACCGAGGAGACGGTCGGATAGGCCCGGTCGACGGTGACGACACCGCCCCGCGAGGTCCGGACCGAGCCGTCGGCGGCCGCGAGGAGTTCGACCACGGCCCCCGCCCCGATCAGGGGTTCGCGGAACGCGTCGACGGCGGCCTCGTCCACCCCGTCCGCGACCAGGACGGCCACCTTGCGGCCGACGACGGAGCCGAACTCGGTGTTGAGCTGGCTCAGGGCGGGCGAGGATCGGCCGTGGTTGGGCGTGGCCTCCCGCTCCGGCGGCTCGACACCGATCCCCTCCGCGACCTGGACGGACAGCCGGTGGTCCACGTGGTTGAGGTTGGTCACCACCCGCTGGCGCACCTCCAGCTCCTCGCACTTGCCCAGCTCGAAGCGGAAGGCCTCCACCAGGTGCTCGCGCTCCCACTCGGCGAGGCTGTTGTAGAAGAGCGTGGCCTGCGAGTAGTGGTCGGAGAAGCTCTCGCTGCGGACCCGGATCTTGTCGCCCTCGACCTTCTCCGTGTAGTGGCGGTGGACGCCCTCCCCGTGCGCCAGCGCCGGGCAGCCCCCGCCCAGGCTGTTGGGGTGGTAGGAGGTCCCGCCCCGGTGCACGCGGTGCTGGGCGAAGCCGTCCCGCTGGTTGTTGCTCACCGGGGCCACCGGGCGGTTGACCGGGATCTGCTGGAAGTTGGAGCCGCCCAGGCGGAGCAACTGCGTGTCCAGGTAGGAGAAGTTGCGGGCCTGGAGCAGCGGGTCGTTGGTGAAGTCGATGCCGGGGACCACGTTGGCGGTGTGGAAGGCCACCTGCTCCGTCTCCGCGAAGAAGTTGTCCGGGTTCCGGTTCAGGGTCAGCTTTCCGATCGGGCGGACCGGAACCTGCTCCTCGGGGATGATCTTGGTGGCGTCCAACAGGTCGAAGTCGAAGGCGTGCTCGTCCTCCTCCGACACGAGCTGCACCCCCAGCTCCCACTCGGGGTACTGGCCGCGCTCGATGGCCTCCCACAGGTCGCGCCGGTTGAAGTCGGGGTCCTTGCCCTGGACGCGCTGCGCCTCGTCCCAGACCAGCGAGTGCGTGCCGAGCAGGGGCCGCCAGTGGAACTTGACGAAGGTGCCCCGGCCCTCGGCGCTGACGAACCGGAACGTGTGGACGCCGAAGCCCTGCATCGTCCGGTAGCTGCGCGGGATCGCCCGGTCCGACATCAGCCACATCATCATGTGCGTGGTCTCGGGCTGCAGGCCCACGAAGTCCCAGAGGGTGTCGTGCGCGGACTGCGCCTGCGGGATCTCGTTGTGGGGCTCGGGCTTGACCGCGTGGACGAAGTCGGGGAACTTGATGCCGTCCTGGATGAAGAAGACCGGCATGTTGTTGCCGACGAGGTCGTAGTTGCCCTCCTCGGTGTAGAACTTCACCGCGAACCCGCGCACGTCGCGCACCGTGTCGGCGGATCCGCGCGACCCGGCGACCGTGGAGAAGCGGACGAAGACCGGCGTGGTGACGTCGGGGCCGCTCAGGAAGTGGGCCGCCGTCAGCTCGGAGAGCCCCTCGTAGGGGCGGAAGTGGCCGTAGGCGCCCGCGCCGCGCGCGTGCACCACCCGTTCGGGGATGCGCTCGTGGTCGAAGTGGGTGATCTTCTCCCTGGCGTGGAAGTCCTCCAGCAGTGTCGGGCCGCGCGCCCCGGCCCGGAGCGAGTTGTCGGTGTCGCCCACCCGGACACCGGTCTCGGTGGTCAGGGGCTGTTCGGAGTCGGTCCTGACCGCGTCGAGCTGGCGGTCCTTGTCGTCGCGCCCGTCGCTTCCCCCACGTCCTTCAGTGCTCACAGCAGGCCTCCGTCGATCTGCGGGTACCACGTGCCGAGGTCTCCCTCCGGCTCCACCTGACCGACGCCCGTTCGGGGCAAACGTCGTTGACCGCCTTTTGGAGCGGCGTTCACCGCGGTGCCGTCCGGGCCGGGACGACACGCGCCGGGCCCGAGTCAGCGGGGGGCGAACGGGGTAGGGGCGGGCACGCGGATGGACCGCCCGGACTAGCCCGGGCGCGCAGCGCGGGACGCCCGGGACCGGTCCCGGGCCGGGCCCGCGGAACCGAGACGACAGGGGAGACGACCATGTCCGAGACTTCGCCTCCGGCGCAGGGCCAGCCCTACCCCGGCCGGACCGAGCCGATGGATCCGCAGCCCAGGGACGAGATGCGCGGCTACGAGGGCCGCGGCCTGCTGAAGGGGAAGCGCGCGCTGATCACCGGGGCGGACTCCGGGATCGGCCGCGCCGTCGCCGTGGCCTTCGCCAAGGAGGGGGCGGACGTCGTCTTCGGCTACCTCAGCGAGGACGCCGACGCCCAGCACACGGTGGGGCTGGTCCAGGAGCAGGGGCGCAAGGCGGTGGGCGTACGCGGCGACCTGGCCGACGAGTCCTTCTGCGCCCACCTGGTGAACCGCGCGGTCGAGGAGCTGGGCGGGATCGACATCCTCGTCGAGCACGCCGCGACCCAGGCGCCGGTGGACGACTTCACCGACCTGAGCACCGAGCAACTGCGCCGTACGTTCGACGTCAACGTGATGGGGGTGTTCTGGACCGTCCGCGAGGCGCTGAAGCACATCCCCGAGGGCGGTTCGATCATCATCACGGGGTCCATCAACGGCCTGCGCGGCAACAAGTCGCTGATCGACTACGCGTCCAGCAAGGCCGCGGTGATGAACCTGTCGCACTCGCTGGCGCAGACGCTCATGGGCCGTGGAATCCGGGTCAACTGCGTGGCTCCCGGGCCGGTGTGGACGCCGCTCATCCCCTCCACGCTCGGAGAGAAGGGCGCGGAGGGCTTCGGACAGCAGGCGCCCATGGGCCGGGCCGCGGATCCGGACGAGATCGCGCCCTCCTACGTCTTCTTCGCCAGCGGACGGCTGTCGTCGTACTACACCGGCGAGACCCTGGCCCCGACCGGCGGGGAGATCCAGGCGGGCTGAGCCGGGGGGAGGGGGCGGGCCGCGGTTCCCGCCCCTCCCGCACGCGCCCTCACGGCCTGTGCCTCCCCGGCACAGGAGGAAGCCCCTCCCGGACGGAGCTCGGGAGGGGCTGTCTGGGCGGGCCGACGGCGCGTCCGGCCGGGATGGTGTCAGGAGGTGTCAGGAGCGGGCCTCGGCGGTGCGCCGGTCGTTCTCCTTGCGCAGCGCCTCGACAAGCTCGTCCTTGTTCATGTTCGAGCGCCCCCGGACGCCGAGCTTCTTGGCCTGCTCGTAGAGGTGCTCCTTGCTGGCGTTGGCGTCCACTCCCCCGGCGGTCCTCTTGTCCCTGCCTCGGCCGCGCGCGGCCCCGGGGTTGGACGCCTGCTCGTCCGAGGGGCCCGAGCGCTGCTTGGGCACCCAGCGGTCGCCCTGTTTCTCGAACTCGTGCTTGACCGCCGCGAAGGCGACTCGGTGTGCGCGCTCACCCTCCCCGTACTCCTCCACAGCGGAGTCGTGCGCCTTGATCCAGGTGCGCTGGGCCTTCTTCGGAGACCGCTGGAGGGTCGACGGAAGTTCGCTTGCACCGGGCATGGTCCTCACTCCCTCGTCGTGCGCCTACACGGTTCGCCTGCCCGGGGAGGGAACGCCGAAACACCGCGCCCACCTGGGCCCCGGGGTGCCGTGATCC
This sequence comes from Nocardiopsis sp. RV163, assembly GCF_001029525.1. Classification (NCBI taxonomy): domain Bacteria; kingdom Bacillati; phylum Actinomycetota; class Actinomycetes; order Streptosporangiales; family Nocardiopsidaceae; genus Nocardiopsis; species Nocardiopsis sp. RV163. The sequence continues at coordinate 17,605 of NZ_LEKI01000095.1, forward strand.
GGCGCCCCCGGGGGAACCGCGGGACCCCGCGGCACCGCGAGTACACCCGGGTCACCGCGAAGCCGCGCACCCCCCGTCCCCCCGCGAACTGGGATCCGTCACTACTGGTGATTCAACGGATGCACGTTTACCGAAACGACACCATAGTGAACCCACGGCCGAAGGGAGCCGGCCACCCGGCCCCGTCCCCCGCCGCCGAGAGGCTGGGCGGCCACCGCCGACGACCGAACGTCGACCCCCTATCACCACCGTTCGGTAACGTCGGCTCCCCCCACGGGAGACCCTCGGTCCGCGAACACCGCGAGGTGCGCGGATTCCCGCTGCACGAGAAAAAGGAAAAACCGTGCGAAAACACCCCCTTTCCCCCGAAGAGATCGACGGCGCGCAGCGCGGCCCCCGCTCCCGCGTGGCCCGGTTCGCCGCCCGCGCGGGTATGACCCTGGCGCTCACCGCCGGACTGACCGGCGCCGTCGTCGCGCCGGCCCAGGCCGCCAACCCGTACGAGCGCGGCCCCGCGCCGACCGAATCGAGCGTCACCGCCGAGGAGGGCTACTTCGACACCGACGAAGAGAGCGTGTCCTCGCTGGTGAGCGGGTTCGGCGGCGGCACGATCTACTACCCCGACGACACCAGCGAGGGAACGTTCGGCGGCGTCGTCGTCGCACCCGGCTACACGGCGAGCCAGTCCTCGATGGCGTGGATGGGCCACCGGATCGCCTCACAGGGCTTCGTGGTGTTCACGATCGACACCATCACCCGCTACGACCAGCCCGACAGCCGGGGGCGCCAGATCGAGGCAGCCCTGGACTACCTGGTCGACGACAGCGACGTGTCCGACCAGGTGGACGGTGACCGCCTGGCCGTGATGGGCCACTCGATGGGCGGCGGCGGCACGCTCGCGGCCGCCGAGAGCCGGCCGGAGCTGCGCGCGGCGATCCCGCTGACCCCCTGGCACCTCCGGAAGAGCTGGGACGACGTCGAGGTGCCCACGATGATCATCGGCGCGGAGAACGACAGCATCGCGTCGGTGAACCTGCACTCCATCCCGTTCTACGAGAGCCTGGACGGCGACCTGGAGCGCGCCTACCTGGAACTGGAGGGTGCGAGCCACTTCGCGCCCAACCTCTCCAACACGATCATCGCCAGGTACAGCATCTCCTGGCTCAAGCGCTTCGTCGACGAGGACGAGCGCTACGAGCAGTTCCTGTGCCCGCCGCCCGACACCGGGTTCTTCTCCGACTTCTCGGACTACAGGGACTCCTGCCCGCACATCACCTGATCCCGCACCGGCGACGCGGGGCCGCTCCGGTCACGCGTCGTCCGGAACCGCGACACGGCGGCGGCCCGGTGGACGCTCCCCCGGGCCGCCGCGCCGTGTGTCCTGGCAGAGGAGGCCGTCCTCACCGACGAGCACGGACGGGAACACCGTCCACGGGCTCCGGCCAACGCGCAAGCCGAGGGTGGTGTCGTTGGCGGTGGTTGTGGCTGTGGCGGCACCAAAGGCGGCGGGGCTGTCGGGCCTCGGGCAGCGGTACCGGCCCCCGGGGCGGGGGTGGGCGACGGTGGCAACCACCACGGCGGGCGCGGGGCCCGGGCCGCCTGTCGGGCGCGGGCATGCCGGGGACCGGCGCGACCCGGGGGTCATTCCCGGGGTGGTGGATCCGGGTCCCCGCCGGGCGGATGGTCTCCTCCCCGTCCCCGTCCGCGTCCTCGTTCTTGGTGGTGTGTGCGCAGTTCGCGTTGGTACTTGGCCCGGTTATGCGGCCCGCACAGCGGTTGCAGGTTGGCAACCACGGTGCGCCCTCCCCGGGAGAACGACTGCACGTGGTCGGCCTGGCACAACGCCACTGGCACCTCACACCCGTCCGGGTGGGCGCAGGTGGCGTGTCCGTGGAAGGCGGCGGTGCGTTGGCGGGTTGAGGCCAGGCGGCGGCCGTGGCCCACGTCCAGCACCTGGCCGGTGGGCGGGGCGGTGAGCATCCGCACCACCTCGGAATCGGCGGCCAGTTCGTGCACCACACCGGCAGGGATCACCCGACCGTGCTCGTCCAGCGCGGGCCTCTCCTGACCCTCAGCGTCCAGGTAGGTCTGCACGGGCACCACGATGCGGATCTGCGCCAACGGAGCCGGAGCGTTGCCGCATCCGGTGTGGGTGGTAGCGAAGCGCAGCGCGGCGATGAGCGCGTCGTGCTCGCGCTGGGACCGGGACCGGGTGTCCTGGTCCGAGGGTGGGGTGGTGAAGGTCTCGATGGCCGCGCGCACGACCAACGCGTCCCCAGACCCGCCCCAGGCCTGCAACTGGTAACTGCCCTGGAACGTGTCATGCACGGCCAGTCCGCGAGCGGCGTGAGCGGCTTCGTGGTCGCGGTCCAGGCGGTGGGGGTCCAAACGGTAGGCGACCTGGCGGGCCACCGACTGGAGCTGGTTGACCGACAACGCGGGCCGCTCCGCCTTGGCCGCCACCAGCGCCGCTTCGAACCCGTGCCGGTACTCCCCCTCATCGGGGAAATGCCGGGCGTCGCGGGTCTGGACGGTCTTGTCGGTGGCCTTGGCGATCACCACCGCCTCACCCAACACCACCCAGCCCTCAGCTACTGCTTGGGCAGTGGCGGGCAGCGTCTCCTCGTGCACGTGCTGGGCCAGCCGGGCCAGGTCCTTGGCCTGAGCGGTGGGGACCGTGCAGCGGTGGGTGATCCACTTGTCCAACGTGCTGTAGCCGCTGTAGCGGGCCACCTCACCGCGCGCGTACAGGCGTGCCATGCGCGCCAACGCCTGGTAGCGGATCTTCTCCAGCTGGGCCCACAGCGCCGCGATCTCCTCCGCGGCGGCCTCGTCGGCCCCGGGCGGGACTCCGGCGTTCAACGCCTGGTCGATGATCTCGCGCGCGCCGGCCAGCGCGGCCACGGCCGGGGAACATTCCCCGGGGGCCGACTCGGGCGCTGCGATCATCATCTCCATACTCCTTATTGTAGGCCAGCGACCGCCCTTTCTCCACTATTCACAGCCGGAATTGGAAGCCTTTCTTCCCGGGAGTCGCTCTTGATTGGAAGGCTACAATTATGGCGGGCTAAAAAGGTGCCCGAAAAGGCACGGCCAGAATGAGCACTCGACGTTAGAGCGATCGTCGCCCTCCCGACCACGGGGGCCGGGGTCGTTGCCCGAGGCCGGAGGGCCTGCTTGCCGTTGGTGCCGACGCAGCAGAGCCCAACCATCCCTGCACCCCGGGCGTTGGCCGCCCTCCGGTGGTCGCTCCCGCCTTTGGTGCCGCTGTTCGTCGGATGCCCAACCCTTCACCGGCCCCGACCGCTCTCCGCCGTCCGTACCCTTTCGCGGCAACTGGCGCGCTTTCGTCGCCGCCGGAAACCCCTGACAAGAATGGCGTAGGGGAGAAACCTGAAGACGGCCCCTCCCCACCCCTCAATTCTTTATCCCCGTTGGGCACGGGGCGCTTAAGGGCACACGAAAACCTCCGTGGGTGGGATCCCCCCTATTTCCAGGAAACCATCCAGACCCCACCCACGACCACCCCCGATGCGCGCCTGTGGAAAACGCGGCCTTACGAAGACCCCCCACTCACGGAGAGCACCGACCCGCAGTGACCATCCACTCGCGGAGACCACCGATCCGCAGTGACCACCGCTCTCCGAACCCACCCGGGCCCGTCCAAGTCCATCGGACCCATCCGAACCCGTCCGAACCCGTCCGGGCTCAGTCGTGGAAGACCAGCTCGTCCGGGCCGAGGGCCGTGAAGTCGGCCTCCTCGACGGGGCCGCCCTCGCGGTCGGTCACGCGCGGCTCCTGGACCATCTCGATGCTGCCGCCCGACTCGTACCGGACGACGTAGACGCCCTGGTGGCCGCCGTGGTCACCGTCGCCCGACGCGAAGGGGACGGGGCTGGGCCCCTGCCACTCCTGCGACTCCAGGGCGTCGACGAGCGACTGGCGGGTGAGGTCCTCGCCCGCCGACCTGAGCGCCTGGGCGAACATGACGGCCTGGGTCATGCCGAAGACGTGCGTGTTGGTGATCGCGCCGCCCTCGCCGTACTCCCCGTACACGTCGCTGAAGAACCGGGCCCACTCGTCGTCCTCGTCCTCCACGCGCGGCATGTAACTCGTGATGAGCACGCCTTCGAGGAACTCGTCGGCCGGCACGCCCTCGGCGTCGGTGTCCCGCGTGAACTCCGCCAGCAGCCCCTGGAGGGTGGCGGTGTCACCGCCGATGCTGGAGACCACCCACTGGGGTTCGTAGCCGATGCCGGCCGCCTCCAGCATGCCGAGCGCGACGAACGCCGGGATGCAGGAGCACACGACCACCTCGGCCCCGACCCGCTCCAGTTCGGCGATCTGGGCGCCGAGGTCGGGCACCTCGGACTCGTAGTGCTCCCGGGCCACGACCTCGTCGCCGAGGTACTGGTCGAGCCCGGCCTGGGAGTCCTCGCCGACGTCGTCGTTCTGGAACAGGTAGCCGACGCTCCGGTCGGGGAAGTTCGCCGCGATGTACTCGCCCTGGATCTTCGCCTCCTTGGTGTAGTCGGTCTGCCAGCCGTAGGTCAGCGGGTGCTCGTCGGGGTTGTTCCACGCCAGTGCGCCCGAGGACGGGAAGACGTCGGGCACGCCCTCCTCGTTGAGGTAGTCGAGGACGCTGCTGTGCGTGGGCGTGCCCAGGCCGCCGACCATCGCGAAGACCTCGTCCTCGATGACCAGCCGCCGGGTCGCGTCGATCGTCCGCGCGGGGTCGTAGGCGTCGTCCTCGACCCGGTAGTCGATCTCGCGGCCGTTCACGCCGCCCCGGGCGTTGACGTACTCGAACACGGCGCGGGCGCCCTGGGAGACCGCGAGGTAGCCGGGTGCCGCGGGCCCGGTCAGGGGCTGGTGGGAGCCGATGACGACGGCGCCGTCGGTGACGCCGGTGGAGACGTTCAGGTCGACCTCGGAACCCTCGGCGACCTCACCGGCGCCGGTGCAGGCCGTCGCCAGCATCGTCAGGGCCAGTGAGGCCGCCAGGGCGGCCCGGGTTCCGCTGCGGTTGCGCGAGCGGCTCGACAACTTCATTGGGACTCCTTCTCGGGGGGTGGGGG
>NZ_LEKI01000096.1:0-22643 GCF_001029525.1 Nocardiopsis sp. RV163
GTGAGGGGCGGGGCGTGGGAGGCACCGCGTACGGGGCTCCCCGGTCAAGGTCGGTGCGGGCGACGGGGCGGGAGTGCGCCCGCCGACCATGCGACGGGCGCGTGCCCGCCGGGCGCGCGACGGGAGTCCGGCTGGTCGGTGGGGCGTGGCATCCTCTGTGTATGCCTGCACCCGCCCTGCTAACGATCATCGTCGGGGACGAGGAACTCCTCGTCGACCGGGCCGTCGCCTCCGTCGTCGCGGCGGTCCGCGAGGCCGACCCCGGCGTGGACGTCCACGACCTGCTGCCCGCCCAGGTGGGGATGTCCACGCTCGTCGAGGTGACCTCGCCCTCGCTGTTCGGCGATCGGCGGGTGGTGGTGCTGCGCTCGTCCCAGGACCTGACCAAGGACCTGGCGGCGACCGTCACCGACTACCTCGGGGACCCGGCCGACGACGTCAACCTCGTGCTCACCCACTCCGGCGGCAACAAGGGCAAGGCCCTGCTCCAAGCCGCGGTCAAGGCGGGCGCCCACCGAGTGGACTGCAAGGGTCCGGGCAGACCCGCCGAGCGGGTGGCCTTCGTCAAGGGCGAGTTCTCCCAGGCGGGACGCCAGATCACCGCCGACGCCGCGCAGGCGCTGGTGGACGCGGTCGGCAGTGAGCTGCGCGAGATCGCGGCGGCCTGCACCCAGCTGATCGCCGACACCGAGGGCCGGGTGGACGCCGCAGCGGTGGCCAGGTACCACTCAGGCAAGGCGGAGGCCTCGGGGTTCACCGTGGCCGACCGCACTGTGGAGGGGCGCCTGCCCGAGGCGCTGGAGCAGTTGCGCTGGTCGCTGGCGGTGGGCACCGCCCCGGTGCTGATCAACAGCGCTCTGGCCGGTGCGGTGCGCGGTATCGCCGTGGCCGCCCAGCCGCCGCGCGGCATGTCCGAGGCGGACCTGGCCAAGCGCGCCAAGGTCCCGCCGTGGAAGCTGCGGACCCTGCGCCAACAGGCGCGGGGGTGGAGCCCGGCGGGGGTCACCCGCGCCATGGCGGTGGTCGCCGAGACCGACGCGCTCATAAAGGGCGCCGGACGCGACCCCGAGTACGCGCTGGAGCGGGCGGTCATCGAGATCGCCCGGGCCCGCGGCAGGCGTTAGCGTCGGGTTCGAAGGGCCGCTTCGGGCGTCGGAGGCGCCGCCTCAGCGGATGGTCCTGCCGCCCTGCCACACCCGCAGGGTGTTGAGACCCATCGACCAGGCGAAGGCGCCCTCGTGGTCGGCGTCCCACTGGACGAGGTCGGCCAGGCTGCCGGGCGCGAGCACGCCCCGGTCGGTCAGACCCAGGGCGCGTGCGCTGCCCATCGTGGCGGCGTGCAGGGCCTCCTGCACGGTCATCTCGAACATGGAGATGGCCAGCGAGATCACCAGGGGCATCGACATCGTGCCCGACTGGCCGGGGTTGTGGTCGGTGCCCAGCCCGATGGGCACGCCGTGGTCGAGCAGCGACCGCACCGGCGGGGTGCGGCGCTCGTGCAGCGAGGTCGTCGGGCAGGCCACCACAGGCGTGCGGGTGGCCGCCAGCGCCAGGACGTCCTGCTCGTCGGTCTCGTGCAGCAGGTCCACTGAGGAGCAGCCCATCTCGGCGGCCATGCGCACGGCGCCGTGCCGGGGGCGCGAGCAGGCGTGCAGGGTGGTGCGCAGTCCCGCGGACTGGCCCGCCCCCAGCAGCATGCGGGCGTCCTCGGTGGTGAACTGCTGGTTGTCGCAGTACACGTCCACACCGTCGGCACCGGCCAGCGCGGCGTCGCTGAGCCAGGAGGCGGCGGTGGACGCGTACTCCCCGGGTCTGCCGAAGAACTCGGGCGGCACCCCGTGCGCGGGGAAGAAGGTGACGTGCAGGCGCGGCATGCCCGGTTCCTCCTCCAGGGAGCGCAGCAGACGCACGTCGGCCAGTTCGCCGTCCCTGGTCAGGTGGTAGCCGGTCTTGGCCTCCACGGTGGTGGTGCCGGTCAGCACCCAGTGCCGGAGCCGCTCGCGAACCGCGTTGCACAGGGTCCAGGGGTCGGTACCTCGGGTGATGGTGACGGTGGTGGAGACACCGCCCCCGGCCGCGAAGATGTCCCCCTTGGAAGCGCCTTTGGCCCACATGTTGACCTCGGCGTAGCGGTCCCCCGCGTACACCGGGTGGCAGTGGGCGTCGATCAGCCCGGGGGTGATCATGCCGCCGCCGATGTTGACGACGTCGTCGACGTCGGTGAGGTCGTCCACCACGCCCGGCACGCTCTGGGGGAGCTCGGCGGCGGGCCCGACCCAGGCCACCCGGTCGTCGTCCATCAGGAGCGCGGCCTTGGTGATCAGCTCGCTCCCAGTCCACAGCCGACCGATGTTGCTGAGGAGTACCGCCGTCATGGGGTCGTCCGCCCTCGCCGGTCAGGTCGATCGGTGCGGCTGCGGGACACGGTCGTGGGATACACGGGCGGGCATGGCGACCTCGTATCTGGAGCGGTCCGACGGAGCCGGTGGGGCGTTGTGCGGCCGCCACGGCGCCGTGACGGTGGCACAGGGGGCGGCTGCCGCGGGTCAGCGGCCGCTGGCGGCCAGTGCTCCAAAACCGTAGTCCATCCGCGGACTCCGTGTACACCTCCCCGGAAGGACCAATAGGACGGTCGCCCAACAAAGGCCGCGGGGACACCGGGTGACCGGTGCCATCGGCGGCCCCGGTGATCTGGGTGTTCGCGTGCGACGGCCGGACGGGGGCGCGTCCGTGCGCCGCCGGGGCCCGCCCCCGGACACGGCGGGGCCGGGGCTCCCCGTGAGCGGGGCTCCCCGGCCGTGCGCGGCGGACCGCGCGTGCCTCAGGCCGTGCTGGGCGTGTACTCGTCGAGCCTGCCCGCGAGCAGGGCCGGCACGAAGGCGTGGATCGCCGTGCCCTCGGCGGTGTGCTCCTCGCTGAGGATGCGCCCCTCCTCGTGGATCCGGGCGATGAGGTCGCCCCGCGAGTACGGGACGAGCGCCCGGACCTCGTGCGCCAACTCGGGCAGAGCCGCGGCGACCGCGTCCACCAGCGCGGGGACTCCCTCGCCGGTACGGGCCGACACCTCGACCATGTCCGGGTAGCGGGTGCGCAGCGCCTTGAGCACGTCGGGGTCGGCGGCGTCCACCTTGTTGACCACGATGAGCTCGGGCACGTCACCCGCGTCGATGTCGGCGAAGACGTGCCGCACCGCGCTGATCTGGCTCTCCGGGTCGGGGTGGGACCCGTCGACCACGTGCAGGACCAGGTCGGAGTCGGAGACCTCCTCCAGGGTGGAGCGGAAGGCCTCCACGAGCTGGTGCGGCAGGTGCCGGACGAAGCCGACGGTGTCGCTGAGCGTGAACCCGCGGCCGTCGGGCGTGCGGGCCTGGCGCACGGTCGGGTCCAGGGTGGCGAACAGGGCGTTCTCTACCAGGACCCCGGCGCCGGTCAGCCGGTTGAGCAGGCTGGACTTGCCCGCGTTGGTGTACCCGGCGATGGCCACGGACGGCACCGAGCGGGTGCGCCGGACGTCGCGCTTGACGTCGCGTGCGGTGCGCATGTGGGCGAGCTGACGGCGCAGCTTGGCCATCTTGTCGTTGATGCGCCGGCGGTCGGTCTCGATCTTGGTCTCACCCGGGCCGCGCAGTCCGACGCCGCCGCCCGCGCCACCGCCGCCGGAGCCGCCCGCCTGACGGGACAGGGCGTCGCCCCAGCCGCGCAGTCGCGGGAGCAGGTAGCTGAGCTGGGCGAGCTCGACTTGGGCCTTGCCCTCGCTGCTGCGCGCGTGCTGGGCGAAGATGTCCAGGATCAGGGCCGTGCGGTCGATCACCTTGACCTTGACCACGTCCTCAAGCTGGCGCAGCTGGCCGGGCGTGAGCTCCCCGTCGCAGATCACGGTGTCGGCGCCGGTGGCCTCCACGACGTCGCGCAGTTCGGCGGCCTTGCCCTTGCCGACGTAGGTAGCGGGGTCGGGCTTGGAGCGGCGCTGGGTGACCCCCTCCAGCACGAGCGCGCCCGCGGTCTCGGACAGGGCGGCGAGCTCGGTGAGCGAGTTGTCCGCGTCGGCCTGCGAGCCGCTGGTCCACACGCCGATGAGGATGACGCGCTCCAGCCTCAGGGAGCGGTACTCGACCTCGGTGACGTCGGTGAGTTCGGTGGACAGTCCCGGAACCCGGCGCAGCGCGTGGCGCTCGGCGAGTTCCATCTCGCCCTGGTCGGGAGCGCTGTCCGGGTCGTCGTAGCGGTCACCGCCGGTGGCCCCGGCCTCGCGGGACGCGTCGTGTGCGTCGACCCCGTCCCCGACGGTGATCGCCTCGCGGAACGCGTCCTCGGCCTCGTGGCCGTCGTGGACGCTTCCGCGGGTGTCAGCTGTATTCATATCCCTCCAGGTGGGTCAACGTGGCCGCCGCCCCGATTCTTCCCGCGACCGGGCGGTGGCGGGTGCCCTGTCGATGGTGGCATCTCGCCTCCACGAGGGCACCTGAATTATCGCAGGGCACGGCGGGCACGACACTCCATGGGATCCGAGCCGGTGCCGCGTCCGTCCCGGCGACGGGCGCCGGCGCCGGCGCCGCGGGAGAAGTTTTCACGACCTTCCCGTCCAGGGAAACTCCCCGGTCAGTGAGACACGCGCGACGTTGACCGTCCGCGAACCGGGCGGTAGCTTCGTTTTCCACATACCAAAAGCGTATTTCGTATTGCGGAAGGTTTTTCATGGGCGCCACGCACGGGGTCGAGATCACCGGCCCCCTCCACGAACGGTTCGACGAGATCCTCACCGAGGACGCCCTCTCCCTCGTCGCCGAGCTGCACCGCGCCTTCGAGGCGCGCCGCCAGGAGCTCCTCCGGGCCCGGGTGGCCAGGCAGGAGCAGATCTCGGCCGGGGCCGACCTCGACTTCCTCCCCGAGACCAAGCACATCCGTGAGGACGACGGCTGGCGGGTCGCCCCTCCCGCCCCGGGCATCACGGACCGCCGCGTGGAGATCACAGGCCCCACCGACCGCAAGATGACCATCAACGCGCTCAACTCCGGCGCCAAGGTGTGGCTGGCCGACTTCGAGGACGCCAACACCCCGCTGTGGGAGAACATGATCGGGGGCCAGCTCAACCTGCGCGACGCCCTCGACCGCACCATCGACTTCACCTCCCCCCAGGGCAAGGCCTACGCCCTGAAGGAGGACGGCGAGCTCGCCACCGTCGTCGTCCGCCCGCGCGGCTGGCACCTGGACGAGAAGCACGTCCTCGTGGACGGCGAGCGCGTCAGCGGCGGCCTGCTGGACTTCGCCCTCTACTTCTTCCACTGCGCCCAGCGCCAGATCGACAAGGGCAGGGGCCCCTACTTCTACCTGCCCAAGATGCAGAGCCACCTCGAGGCGCGCCTGTGGAACGACGTCTTCGTCCTGGCCCAGGAGCGCCTGGGCATCCCGCGCGGCACCATCCGCGCGACCTGCCTCATCGAGACCATCCCGGCCGCGTTCGAGATGGAGGAGATCCTCTACGAGCTTCGCGAGCACTCCGCGGGCCTCAACGCGGGCCGCTGGGACTACCTGTTCAGCATCATCAAGACGCACCGCACACGCGGCCGCAGGTTCCTGCTGCCCGAGCGCAACGCCGTCACGATGACCGCGCCGATGATGCGCGCCTACACCGAACTGCTGGTCAAGACCTGCCACAAGCGAGGCGCCCACGCCATCGGCGGCATGGCGGCCTTCATCCCCTCCCGCAAGGACGAGGAGGTCAACAGGACCGCCTTCGCCAAGGTCCGCGACGACAAGTCCCGCGAGTCCGGCGACGGCTTCGACGGCTCCTGGGTCGCCCACCCGGGCCTGGTCCCGGTGGCCATGGAGGTCTTCGACGGCGTCCTGGGCGAGCGCCCCAACCAGATCGACAAGCAGCGCCCCGAGGTGGAGGTCTCGGCCGAAGACCTGCTGGCCGTGGACAGGACCCCCGGCGGAGTCACCCTCGCGGGCCTGCGCGGCAACGTCAACGTCGCCCTGCAGTACCTGGCGACGTGGATGGGCGGCAACGGCGCGGTGGCCATCCACAACCTCATGGAGGACGCCGCGACCGCCGAGATCTCCCGCTCCCAGGTCTGGCAGTGGCTGCACAACGACATCACGCTCGACAACGGCCCCAAGGTCACCGCCGACCTGGTCCGGGGGATCATCGACGAGGAGCTCGCCGCCATCCGCGAGCAGCTGGGCGCGGACTTCGACGAGAACCTCTACCAGCAGGCCGGAGAGCTGTTCACCGAGGTGGCCCTGGCCGACGAGTACGTCGACTTCCTGACCCTGCCCGCCTACGAGCGCATGCCGTGACCCGACACTGATTTCATAAAACGGAATACAAATTCCACTGCACCCCTTGCCCGCGCGAGGGGTGCAGTCGTACGTTCACCTTGCGAGGTCGCGTCCGCGAGCGGGCGGGACCGTCCGTGTCCGCGCGGGTGGAACCGGGAGGCGCCCATGTCGGAGACCGATACGGCGCGGGCCGCCGTGGCCGGGCTCGTCCCGCGGCTGCGCCGGATCTGCGGCGGGGACGGCGTGATCACCGACAACGCCCGGCGCCGGACCTACGAGAGCGACGGGCTGACCCGCCACCGCGCCATCCCCGGCGTCGTGGTGCTGCCCACCACCGCCGCCCAGGTCGCCGCCGTCGTGCGCCTGTGCGCCGAGAACGGCGTGCCCTTCGTCCCGCGCGGCGCGGGCACCGGTCTGTCCGCGGGCGCGCTCCCCCACGCCGAGGGCGTCCTGCTGGTCACCTCGCGCATGCGCCGCGTCCTGGAGGTCGACGTCGAGAACGAGTGCGCGGTCGTCGAACCCGGTGCGGCCAACCTGGACGTCACCCGCGCCGCCGCGCCCCACGGCTACTACTACGCGCCGGACCCCTCCAGCCAGCAGGTGTGCTCCGTGGGGGGCAACGTCGCAGAGAACTCCGGCGGCGCCCACTGCCTCAAGTACGGGTTCACCGTCAACCACGTGCGCGGCCTGGACATCGTCACCCCCTCCGGCGAGCAGGTGAGCCTGGGCGGCAAGAACCCCGGCGCGCACGGCTACGACCTCATCGGGGCCTTCATCGGCTCCGAGGGCACCCTGGGCGTGGCCACCCGGATCACCGTCGGCCTCACCCGGTCGCCGGAACGGACCGTCACCCTGCTGTCGGCGTTCACCTCGATGGACGCGGGCGGCCGGGCGGTCAGCTCCATCATCTCCGCCGGGGTGCTGCCCTCGGCCGTGGAGATGATGGACGCGCTGGCCATCGAGGCCGCGGAGAGGGCCGTGGCCTGCGACTACCCCGCGGGTGCCGGGGCCGTGCTGGTCGTGGAGCTGGACGGGCCCGCCGCGGAGGTCGAGGCGCAGCTCGCCGAGATCAACCGGCTGTGCGCGGAGGCGGGAGCCTTCGAGACCCGCGCCGCCGACGACGCCGACGAGCGCGCCCGGATCTGGAAGGGCCGCAAGTCGGCCTTCGCCGCCGTCGGCCGGATCAGCCCCGCCTACATCGTCCAGGACGGCGTCGTCCCGCGCACGGCCCTGCCCGAGGTGCTGCGGAGCATCACCGAACTGTCGGCGGCCTCGGGCATACGCGTGGCCAACGTCTTCCACGCCGGGGACGGCAACCTGCACCCGCTCGTGCTCTTCGACGACGCGGAACCGGGCGCGGCGGAGCGGGCCGAGGAGGTCTCCGGAGCCATCCTGGACCTGTGCGTCGAACACGGCGGCTCCATCACCGGCGAGCACGGCGTGGGCGTGGACAAGGCGTGCAAGATGCCGCGCATGTACGGCCCCGACGACCTGGCCACCTTCGACCTGTTCCGCCGGGCCCTGGACCCGGACGGGATCGCCAACCCGGACAAGCTGCTGCCCACCCCGCGCCTGTGCGGCGAGCGGCCCGGGGTGCGCACGGGGGTCCACCCGCTGGTGGAGGCGGGAAGGGCCGAGCAGTTCTGAGGCGCGGGCGGACCGCGGACACGGGGAGGGAACAGGTGACACTCGCCGAGGGACCGGACGCCAGGGGCGGAGCCACTCGGAAGGGGACCGGCGCCGACGCGGTGGGCGGCCTCGTCCCAGCGCGCGTGGCACGTCCCGCCGACACCCGGGGTCTGGGCCGCGTCATGGCGTCCGCCGCCGGGGAGGGCCTCACCGTCGTCGCGCGCGGCGGGGGCACGGCCCTGGACTGGGGCGGCCTCCCCCGCGGGTTGGACCTGCTGGTGGACACCGCCGACCTGTCGTGGACCGAGCACATCGCGGGCGACCTGGTGGTTGAGGCGGGCGCGGGGACCCCCGTGGCCGAACTGTACGACTTGCTGGCCGCCGCCGGGCAGCGGCTGTCGGCGGACCCCGTGCGCACCGGCGGCACGGTGGGCGGGATGGTGGCCACGGGCGTGAGCGGTCCGCGCCGCCTGCTCACCGGGGCGCTGCGCGACCTGGTCATCGGGATGACCGTGGTGCGCGCCGACGGCGTGGTGGCGCGCAGCGGGGGCCGGGTGGTCAAGAACGTGGCCGGGTACGACCTGGCCAAGCTGCACACCGGCGGCCTGGGCACCCTGGGCGTGATCGCCTCGGTGGCGTTCCGCCTGCACCCGCTCCCACGGGCCCTGCGCGTGCTGACCCTGCCCGCGTCCTCCGCCGAACACGCCGAGCGCCTGCTGAAGGCACTGCGCGGGTGCACCGCGACGCCCGCGGCGGTCGAGCTGGACTGGCCCTCGGCGAGCCTGCGGGTGGTGCTGGAGGGGACCCCGGACGGCGTCGGGTCGCGGGTGGCCGAGATCACCGCGGCCACCGGCGCGGAGCCCGAGGTGGCCGACGCCCTGCCCGAGGGCTGGGGCGTGCTGCCCGCCGAGGGCACGCTCGCCCTGGTGTCGGTGCCGCCCGCCGAGAGCGTGCGGGCCGCGGTGCGGGTGCACGACCTGTCAGGCGCGGGTGTCAGCGGCTCGGCCCGGGCGGGCGCGCTGTACGCGTCCTTCCCGCCGGGCGCCGGGACCGCGGAGGTGGCGGCCGTGCTCGACGGCGTGCGTTCGGTGCCCGGCTGGACGATGACCCTGCTGCGCGCGGAACCGCACGTCCACGCCGCCGGTGTGGATCTGTGGGGCGAGGTCGCCGGGCTGCCGCTGATGCGGGCGGTCAAGGACTCCCTCGATCCCGGACACCGCCTGGCCCCCGGGCGCTTCGCGGGAGGCATCTGAACACGTGCGCACACCCTGGGAGGGCCCGTGACCGACCCGACGACCGCGGACGAGCGCGACCGGCTGTTCTCCGACCTGCTCAACGACTGCGTCCACTGCGGTTTCTGCCTGCCCACCTGTCCCACGCACGTGCTGTGGGGCCAGGAGATGGACTCGCCGCGCGGGCGGATCCACCTGATGGCGCAGACGCACGACGAGGACGTGCTGACCGAGGCCGCGGTCGGGCACTTCGACAACTGCCTGGGCTGTCTGGCGTGCGTGTCCGCCTGTCCCTCGGGGGTGGCCTACGACGCGCTCATCGACACCACCCGGCACCGGGTGGAGAGGGAGCACGAGCGGCCCGCGGACGAGCGGGCGCTGCGCGGGGCAATCTTCGCGCTGTTCCCGTACCGGCGCAGGCTGGGGCTGCTGCGCGGGCCGCTGCGCGCCTACCAGGCCAGCGGCGTCTCCTCGCTCGTGCGGCGCACGGGGCTGCTGGAGCGTATCTCCCCCGCCCTGGCCGCCATGGAGCGCATCTCGCCGCCGCTGTCGTCTCCCCCGCCCGCCCTGCCGGAGCTGGTGCCCGCGGTGGGGCGGGCGCGGGCACGGGTGGGCATGCTGGTGGGCTGCGTGCAGGGCGCGTTCTTCCCCGAGGTCAACACCGCGACCGCGCGGGTGCTGGCCCTGGAGGGCTGCGACGTGGTCGTCCCCCGCGCCCAGGGCTGCTGCGGGGCCCTGTCCGGGCACGCCGGGCGGATGGAGGAGTCGGCCGACCTCGCCCGGAGCCTGATCGAGGTCTTCGAACGCGAGCGGGTGGACCGGATCGTGGTCAACTCGGCCGGGTGCGGGTCCAGCATGAAGCACTTCGACCGCACCCTGGCCGAGGCGGGCGCGGACCGGGCCTGGGTGCGCCGGGGGCGCGCACAGGCCGAGCGGGTCGCGGACCTCACCGAGTTCCTGGTGGAGCTGGGACCGCGGGCTGAGCGCCATCCCCTCGCCCTGCACGTGGCCTACCACGACGCGTGCCACCTCTCCCACGGCCAGGGCGTCACCCGGCCGCCCCGCGCCCTGCTCGCGGGGATTCCGGAGCTGCGCGTGTCCGACCTGCCCAACGGCGAGATCTGCTGCGGCTCGGCGGGTGTGTACAACCTGCTCAAGCCCGAGGCCGCCCGCGAGCTCGGCGACCGCAAGGGGCGGGACGCGGCCTCCACCGGCGCAGACGTCCTGGTGTCGGGGAACCCGGGGTGCTCGCTCCAGATAGCCTCCGCCATGGACCGCGCGGGCTCGCCGGTGGCGGTGACCCACACCGCCCGGGTGCTGGACGCCTCCCTGCGGGGACTGCCCGCAGCGCGATTGCTGGGACGCCGCTGAGTGTTCGGTGGCGGAGGCCCTCGGCGGGGGCTGAGGGAGGTGAGCGTTCACCCCTCCCCCAGCCCGCGGGGGCCGGG
Source organism: Nocardiopsis sp. RV163 (assembly GCF_001029525.1). Classification (NCBI taxonomy): domain Bacteria; kingdom Bacillati; phylum Actinomycetota; class Actinomycetes; order Streptosporangiales; family Nocardiopsidaceae; genus Nocardiopsis; species Nocardiopsis sp. RV163. Next base: position 10,592 of record NZ_LEKI01000096.1, read on the forward strand.
GGTGGGCGTTCGCGCTCACGTCAGCCCGGAAGGGTGCGGACTTCGGTGCCTTTGCGGGCCGAGGGTGTCTGCCCCCACACACGGCCCCGGGCTCAGATCAGGCTCGTCTCGCCCTCGGCCACGATCACGGCCGGTCCGCTCAGCCTCGCGCCGTCCGCGTCCAGGAAGACGGTGCACTCGCCCCCCAGGACCCGCACCCTCCAGGTCGCGCCCTCCCCGCGAGGGGTGGCCGCGGCAGCGGCGGCGACGATCCCGGTCCCGCAGGAGCGGGTCTCCCCCGAACCGCGCTCGTACACGCGCATCTCCAGCACGCCCGGAGCCGCCTCGCGGTACACCTCGACGTTGGCCCCGGCGGGGAAGGCCTCCACGTCCAGCACGGGCAGCTCGCTCAGGTCCACCTCGGCGACCGGCACGGTCACCTCGCAGGCCAGGTGCGGGTTGCCCACGGAGATCTGCTCACCGTGCACCACCTGCCGGGCGAGCTTGGCGGAGGAGGTCCCCTGCATCTCCACCCGGCCCATGTCTATGGTGATGCCGCCGTCGGCCTCCACGTGGACCTCCTTGGCCCCGTCGCGGGTGCCCACCTCGAAGCGGTCACCCTCGACGAGCCCGGCGTGCAGCAGGTAGCGGGCGAAGACCCGCACACCGTTGCCGCACATCTCGGCGACGCTCCCGTCGGCGTTGCGGTAGTCCATGAACCACTCGGAGCGCTCGGCCGTGCGGGCGGCCGGGGCGAGGGCCTCACCGAGGGCACGCGTGCGCACCACCCGCAGGACGCCGTCCGCGCCGATCCCGGCCCGGCGGTCGCACAGCAGGCGGACGGCCTCCTCCGTGAGGTCCAGCTCCCCGTCGGGGTCGGGGAGGATCACGAAGTCGTTCTCTGTTCCGTGGCCCTTGGCGAATCGCATGCCGACCATCCTAGGCGCGGACGGCCACCTCCCCCGTCCGCCGCTCGACGGTCCGGCCGGGCCCGGGGCTGACTACGCTGGAGGAATGATCAAGGTGATCGCGGTCGTCGGCCCGACCGCTGTGGGCAAGTCGGACCTGGCCGTCGAGGTGGCCCTGCGGCTGGAGGAGCGCACGGGGCGCCGGGGCGAGGTGATCAACGCCGACTCCATGCAGCTCTACCGAGGCATGGACATCGGCACCGCCAAGCTCACAGACGCCGAGAAACGCGGGGTCCCCCACCACCTGCTCGACGTGTGGGAGGTCAGCGAGCCCGCTGACGTGGCCAGCTACCAGGACATGGCCCGTGACCGCGTCGAGCAGTGCGCCGACCATGACGTCATTCCGGTCCTGGTCGGCGGTTCGGGCCTGTACGTGCGCGCGGTCCTGGACCATCTGAACTTCCCCGGCACCGACCCGGCGGTCCGCTCGCGCCTGGAGGCGGAGCTCGGCGACGTCGGCCCGGGCGTCCTGCACGCCCGCCTGGCCGAGGCCGACCCCGCGGCGGCCCGCGCCATCCTGCCGGGCAACGGGCGGCGGATCGTGCGCGCCCTGGAGGTCATCGAGCTGACCGGGGAGCCTTTCACCGCGAACCTGCCCGACCACACCTCCTTCTACCCGTGCACGCAGATCGGCCTGACGGCTCCGCGTACCGAGCTGGACGAGCGCATCGGCACCCGTGTGGACCGAATGTGGGAGCAGGGCCTGCTGGAGGAGGTCCGCGAACTGGACGAGCTCGGGCTGCGCGAGGGCCGGACCGCCTCGCGCGCGCTCGGTTACGCACAGGCGCTCGCCCAACTGGACGGCGAACTGTCCGAGGAGGAGGCCAAGGCGGACACCGCCCAGGCCACCCGCCGGTTCGCCCGCCGCCAGGAGTCGTGGTTCCGACGCGACCCGCGGGTGCGCTGGCTTCCCCACGACGCCCCCGACCTCGTGGAACGCGCTCTGGCCCAGGTTGAGCGGGCGCTGTCGGGCGCCTCGGACGAGCCGGGCGAGGCCCTGGTGGACGTGTCGACCTGGATGCCCCGCTCCGCGCGGTGACCCCCCGGCGGTTCCGCGTCCGCCGCACACCCGCCCGCACGTGACGGCCGGGCCCGCCAAGGGCCCGGCCGTCGGTCCCGCACGGCCCGTTTCCGCCTTCCCTCCCGAAAACCCTTGCCCCCGCCCCTCTGTTGGCCTACTTTGACTGTGTGACCAGTTTTGAAAACTGGTCACACAGTCAGGGGCGGGGAGGTGGGGATATGGTCATCGGCGTCAACACGCGTGGTCAGCAGCACCTCGCATGCCCTCGACTCGCAGGAGTACACCGTGGCCCCATCCACACCCCCGACCGCCAGCGAGCGCGAACTGCGCGCCGACCGCATCCTGGACGCGGCGGAGGAGCTGATGGTCGCCTGGGGACACCGCAAGATCACCATCGAGGACGTCGCCCGGCGGGCCAAGATCGGCAAGGGAACCGTCTACCTGCACTTCTCCACCAAGGAGGCGCTCCTCCTGACGGTGGTCATGCGGGCGCAGCTCGGCGTGCTGCGCCGGATCCTGGACTCCATGCGGGCCTCACCCGAGAACGTCCGGCCCAGCGAGGTCGCGCGCGCCCTCTACCTGTTCCATCTGGACTCGCCGACCATCCGCGCGCTGTTCGCCAACGGGACCGAGTCCTTGGGCAACCTCTCCCGCGACGCGGCCGCCCTCGTCGGCGACACCGTCCGGGAGCGGCGGAGGGCCCTGCGGACCTACTGGGACATCCTGCGCGAGCACGGCCTGCTCAGCGGAGACAGCTCACCCGACGAACAGCTGTACGCCTACAACTCCCTGGTCATGGGCCACCTGGTCGCACCCCCGGTGCTGGAGGGCCAGGGCATGCGCGTGCCCGACCACGGCACGCGCGCCGAACTCATGGCCAGGAGCATCCGTCTGCTCCTGGAACAGGACGCCTCCCCGGAGGACACCCGTCGGGCCCGGGACAGGGCCCTGGCGCTCTTCTCCGCGCTGGACGAGCGCCTGCACTCGGAGATCACCCGGCAGAAACAGACGACACGCTCCACCTGAGCCCCAGAGGAGGGCCAATGACAGAAGTAACCCCGTCCGACGAACTGATCGACCTGCGCTCCCCCGAGTTCACCGCCGACCCCCTCTCCGTGATCGACCGGGTCCGGGCCGCGGGCGGCTCGGCACCGGCCCTGTTCGTGGACACCCGGGAGGCCGTCCTCTTCGTCGACGACGAGGACGTGCGGACCATCCTCAGTGACCGGCGCTTCGTGCTGGACCCCGCGAACGTGCCGGGGGGTCGGGCCTCCACCACCCGCTCCGACGCGCTCAGGGGGCTGGGCATCCGTCCCGACCTGATCACCTACCTGACCGAGTCCCTCCTGGACAAGGACGGCGGCGACCACACCCGGCTGCGGAAGCTGGTCTCGCGCACCTTCACCGTGCGCCGGGTCAACGAGCTGCGGCCCTCGGTCCAGCGCATCACCGACGACCTGCTCGCGCGGCTGCCCGACCTCGCCGACGGGGACGGGGTCGTGGACCTCATGCCGCACTTCTCCTACCCGCTGCCGATCGCGGTCATCTGCGACCTGGTCGGCGTTCCGGAGGAGGACCGCGGGGCCTGGCGGGCGTGGAGCGACCAACTGTCCCGGTTCGACCCCACCAGGCCCGAGCTGATGAACGGCGCACTCGGCGAGATGATCGGCCACATCGAGGGAATGCTCGCCGAGCGCCGGGCCCGGCCGAGCGAGGACCTGCTCGGCGCACTGGTCAGGGCGCGCGACGAGGACGGCGGGCGCATGAGCGAGAGCGAGCTGATCACCCTGGTGTTCACCCTCGTCATCGCCGGGCACGAGACCACCGCGCACCTGCTGGGCAACGGGGTGCGGGCCCTGCTCGACAACCCGGTCCAGTGGGAGATGCTGCGGCAGGACCCCGGGCTGCTGCCCTCCGCCGTACACGAGATGCTCCGCTACGGAGGCACCGCCGTGATCTCCAAGGCGCGGTACGCGGCCGAGGACGTCGAACTCAGGTGCGGCCGCCTGGCCGCGGGCGAGCGGGCGATCGCGGTCCTGGCGGGCGCCAACCGCGACCCGAGGGTCCACCCGGACCCGCACCGGTTCGACATCACACGCCACCGGGGCAGGCCCGGCGAGGAGCACGTGGGGTTCGGCCACGGCATCCACTACTGCCTGGGCGCGGCCCTGGCCCGCCAGGAGGGCGAGGTGGCGGTCGGGTCCCTGCTGGCCGCCCACCCCGGTCTGTCCCCGGCGCCCGGCCGCGAGCCCCTGCCCGGACGGGTGCCGGGCACGATGAGGTTGGACAGCCTGCCCGTCCGGCTCTGAGGCTCCGGCCCGCGCGCCCGCTCCGCGCGGCTCCCGCCGGAGCGAAGGCGGGACGGCCGTCGGCCCGGCCGCGCGGACGGCAGCGGCCCCCGGCGCCGATGCGCCGGGGGCCGCTGCCGGTGTGGTCCCGGGGTCAGATCTCGCAGCAGCCGCCCGCCGGAGCGGGCTCCTCGGCCGGAACGCCGATCCCGGGCATGCCAAGGAGCACCCGCGGTTCGCTCTCCTGGACCGGTCGGCCGTTGCGGGCCGCCCAGGCGTCGCCCGCGCGGGTGCGCCGCAGGGCGCGCACGCCGGAGTCGGCCACCAGGTGGTGCGGGGCGGCGTAGGTGACCTCCACGGTCACAGTGTCGCCGGGGCGGGGGTCGTCGCCGTCACCGACCGCGAAGTGCACCAGGCGGTTGTCGGGGGCGCGGCCGGACAGTCGGCGGTGCTCGCCGTCCTTCCTGCCCTCGCCCTCGGCGACCAGCAGCTCGACCTCGCCGCCGACCAGCTTCTGGTTCTCCTCCCAGGAGATCTGGTCCTGGAGGTCGACCAGGCGCTGGTAGCGGTCCTTGACGACCTCAGGCGGGACCTGGTCCTCCATGGTCGCGGCCGGGGTCCCGGGGCGCTTGGAGTACTGGAAGGTGAACGCCATCGAGAACCGCGCCTCGCGGACCACGTGCAGCGTCTCCTGGAAGTCCTCCTCGGTCTCGCCGGGGAAGCCCACGATGATGTCGGTGGTGATCGCGGCGTGCGGCATGGCGGCGCGCACCTTCTCCACGATGCCGAGGAAGCGCTCCTGACGGTAGGAGCGGCGCATGGCCTTGAGGACCCGGCTCGATCCCGACTGGAGCGGCATGTGCAGCTGCGGCATGACGTTGGGGGTCTCGGCCATGGCCTCGATGACGTCGTCGGTGAAGTCGCGCGGGTGCGGAGAGGTGAAGCGCACCCGCTCCAGCCCCTCGATCCCGCCGCAGGCGCGCAGCAGCTTGGAGAAGGCCTGCCGGTCGCCGAATCCGCTGCCGTAGGCGTTGACGTTCTGGCCGAGCAGGGTGATCTCGCTGACGCCCTCGTCGACCAGGGCGCGCACCTCGGCGAGCACGTCTCCGGGGCGGCGGTCCTGCTCCTTGCCGCGCAGCGCGGGCACGATGCAGAAGGTGCAGGTGTTGTTGCAGCCCACTGAGACCGACACCCACGCCGCGTACGCGGACTCACGTCGGCTGGGCAGCGTGGAAGGGAAGTGCTCAAGGGACTCGGCGATCTCCACCTGCGCCTCCCGCTGGACGCGGGAGCGCTCCAGCAGGGCGGGCAGGGAGCCGATGTTGTGGGTGCCGAACACGACGTCGACCCAGGGCGCGCGGCGCACGATCTCGCCGCGGTCCTTCTGCGCCAGGCAGCCGCCGACGGCGATCTGCATCCCCGGGTTGGCGTCCTTGACCGGGCGCAGGTGCCCGAGGTTGCCGTAGAGGCGGTTGTCGGCGTTCTCCCGGACCGCACAGGTGTTGAAGACGACGATGTCTGCGGTGGTGTCCTCGGCTGCGCGCGCGTACCCAGCGTCCTCCAGCAGACCGGAGAGGCGCTCGGAGTCGTGGACGTTCATCTGGCAGCCGTAGGTCCGCACTTGGTAGGTACGACTCTGGCTCACGGGACCAGGCTATCCGGTGCCGTGGACCGCGCGGAGACCCCGGGAGGAACCCGCACCCCCCGTCCGGGGCCTTCTCCGGGGCGCCGCGGCAGACGGGGAGGCGGAGCGAGTCCGGAAGTGGCCGATGTGAGACGCTGGAGAACGGAACCGCGACACGGAGCGACAAACGGTCATTTAACCGTCCAAACACATAACAGTTTCGCCGATCACGCCGTAACAAGTCTGCTACTCCGCAGACGGGCGGCGATTTCGTGATGACACGGCAACATGGACCCATTAGGTTCCCCAACATGACCTCAACTCCTCTCGTCGTGCTGGAGAACGTCAACAAGCACTTCGGCGACCTGCACGTGCTCCGCGACATCGATCTGACGGTTAACTCCGGCGAGGTGGTAGTCGTCATCGGGCCGTCCGGTTCCGGCAAGTCGACGCTGTGCCGCACGATCAACCGCCTGGAGACGATCGACGCCGGCACCATCACGCTGGACGGACAGCCGCTGCCCGCGGAGGGCCGCGGTCTGGCCCGGCTCCGCAGCGACGTGGGCATGGTCTTCCAGTCGTTCAACCTGTTCGCCCACAAGACCGTGCTCCAGAACGTGACCCTGGGCCCCACCAAGGTCCTGCGCATGAACAAGGCCGAGGCCGACGCCCGGGGCATGGAACTGCTGGAGCGCGTCCAGATCGGCAACCAGGCCAACAAGTACCCGGCGCAGCTCTCCGGGGGACAGCAGCAGCGCGTGGCGATCGCCCGCGCACTGGCGATGAACCCCAAGGTGATCCTCTTCGACGAGCCGACCTCGGCCCTGGACCCGGAGATGGTCCAGGAGGTCCTCGACGTCATGACCGATCTCGCCTCCGAGGGCATGACGATGGTCGTGGTCACCCACGAGATGGGCTTCGCGCGCCGCGCGGCCAACCGGGTCGTCTTCATGGCCGACGGACAGATCGTCGAGGAGAACACCCCCGACGAGTTCTTCACCAACCCCCGGTCCGAGCGCGCCCAGGACTTCCTGTCCAAGATCCTGACCCACTAGGTTTCCCCGCGTTCTTCGCACGAAGCAAGGAAGAGGTACCCCACATGCGAGTCCGTCGCATCAGCACCATCCTGGGCGGCACCGCGGCCCTGGCCTTCGCCCTCAGCGCCTGTGGCACCGCCGACGTCGGCGGCGGCAGCGGTGACGGCGAAGGCGGCGGCGAGGGTGGCGGCGACACCATCACCATCGGCGTCAAGTACGACCAGCCCGGCCTGGGCCTGCTGGAGGGCGACGCCCCCGTCGGCTTCGACGTGGACGTGGCCACCTACATCGCCGGCGAGCTGGGCTACGAGCCCGAGCAGATCGAGTGGACCGAGGCCGCCTCCGCCAACCGTGAGTCCTTCCTCCAGCAGGGCACCGTCGACATGGTGATCGCCACCTACTCGATCACCGACGAGCGCCGCCAGGTCGTCGACTTCGCCGGACCGTACTACGTCGCGCAGCAGGACATCCTGGTCCAGGCCGACAACGAGGACATCCAGGGCCCCGAGGACCTGGCGGGCAAGGTCCTGTGCTCGGCCTCCGGCTCCCGCTCGGCCAACAACATCGTCGACGACATGGGCATCGACGCCGAGCTGCGCGAGGCGGGCAACTACTCCGAGTGCCTGTCCCTGCTGGGCAACGGCACCGTCGACGCGGTGACCACGGACAACACCATCCTCGCGGGCTTCGCCGCGCAGGACCCCGGCACCTACCGGGTGGTCAACAACCCCTTCGGCGAGGAGCGCTACGGCGTGGGCCTGCCGGCCGGCTCCACGGAGCGGTGCGAGGAGGTCAACGCCGCCATCCAGAAGATGTGGGACGAGGGCTACACGACCGAGGCCCTGGAGACCGCCTTCGGCGAGACCGACTTCGCCTACGAGGAGGCCGCTCCCGAGGTCGACGCCTGCCAGTAGGCTCCACTTCCCCGACCGCGCGCCCCGCGGCGGGGCCGTCCCCGGCCCCGCCGCCCGGCCCTTGACCAGCTGGGACCCATGGAAGCCTTTCTCAGCAATATCGACAGGGTTGTCGACGGTTTCTCATGGACCGTCCGGCTCACCCTCCTCAGCGCCCTCTTCTCCTTCGTCCTGGGCGTCCTGCTCACGGCCATGCGGGTCTCCCCCGTCCCGCTCCTGCGCGGCATAGCCACCGCCTACGTCGAGGGCATCCGCAGCACGCCCCTGACCCTGGTCCTGCTCTTCTGCGGTCTGGGCCTGAACAGCGCCCTGGGAATCGCCCTGGCCGGCAGCGTCGCGTGGGACGTGTTCTGGTGGGCCGTCATCGGCCTGTCCGGCTACACCGCCTGCTTCGTCTCGGAGTCGCTGCGCGCGGGGATCAACACGATCCCCCTCGGCCAGGTGGAGGCGGCCCGCTCGCTGGGCCTGACCTTCACCCAGAACCTGCGGATGATCGTCATCCCGCAGGCGCTGCGCACCGTCGTCGGCCCGCTGGGCAGCGTGCTCATCGCGCTGATCAAGAACACGACCGTCGCCTCCGTCGCGGGGCTGGGCGTTCAGGAGGCGTCCAGGGAGATGAAGCTCATGTTCGACCAGGGCATCGCTCCGGTCCTGCCGACCTTCGTCGGCTTCGCGATCGGCTTCCTGATCCTGACCCTGCCGACGGGCTACTTCTTCGGCTGGCTCTCCAGGCGCGTGGCGGTGGTCCGATGAGCGCGCAGAGCTCCGTCCTCTTCGACGCCCCCGGCCCCAAGGCCCGCAGGCGCAACGCCCTCTACACGGTCGTCACCGTGTTCCTGGCCCTGGTCGGCCTGACCATCCTGTACCTGGGGTTCAACGGCACCCTGCGCGACACCGGGTTCTCGCTGTTCAACCCGCTCACCTGGGGGCTGCTGGGCGAACCGGCGACCTGGGCGGTCAACCCCGCGGGCGAGTGGGCCCCGGACAAGTGGGAGCCGTTCCTGCGACCCGACACCTGGACCGACTACGTCGTCCCGGGTCTGCAGAACACGCTGACCGCGGCGCTGACCGCCTCGGTCCTGGCTATCGTCTTCGGCCTGGTGTTCGGCGTCGGCCGCCTGTCCGACAAATGGTGGATCCGCGTTCCGGCCGGGGCCGTGGTGGAGTTCTTCCGCGGCATCCCCCTGCTGATGCTGATCTTCTTCACGATGGCGCTGCCCATCGTGGCCTACCAGGTGTTCGACATCCCCGCGGGCACCTTCCAGGTCTCGGCGCTGGCCGCCGTCGTCACGGGCCTGACCCTGTACAACGGCTCCGTGCTGGCGGAGGTCTTCCGCGCGGGGGTCCTCGCGGTGCCCAAGGGCCAGTCCGAGGCCGCCCAGGCCATCGGGATGACCCGGGGCCAGAACATGCGGGTGATCCTCATCCCGCAGGCGATCACCGCGATGATGCCCGCGATCGTGGCGCAGCTCGTGGTCCTGCTCAAGGACTCCGCGCTGGGCTACATCATCGCCTTCCCCGAGATGCTGCGCAGCTTCACCCTGCTGGCCACGCGCGAGAGCAACGTGATCCCGGCCGCGATCATCTGCGCGGCCATCTACATCGCCATCAACCTCTCGCTGAGCCGGGTCGCGATCTGGCTGGAGCGGCGCAACGCCCGCCGAGGCAGGCCCTCGGCCAAGCCCGCGGGCGGCGATGACGCCCCGGTACCACCCACGGACACCGGCGGCGGCTTCGGTGACGGCGCCGCCAAGGTCAGCGGCCCCGCCGGCTCCGTGGCGGTGGAGCCCACCGTGCAGGAGCCGCTGCCCGACACCCTGGACGAGTCCCGCCCGGCGGAGTCCGACGACGGCGACGACGCGGACGGCGAGGGGGGCCGGAAGGACTGACCCCCTTCTCCACGGCCGGAACGGCCCCGTGCGCGCCCCTCGGCGCGTGCGGGGCCGTCGTCGTCGCGGCCCCTCGGAGGGCGGCGCGCGGAGGGCCCTTCGGGACTGCACAAGCGGGCGAACGAGGACTAAGGTCGACATGTCATCGCATCGAATCCTCGACCCACCCTGAGCGGACATGTCTGAACTGTCGAGCCCCTACGGCTCCTGGCCATCGCCCATCAGCGCCGGTGTCGTCGCCCGAGGAGTGCGGCGGATGGCGTTCCCGTCCGTCGCGGGCGCGGAGGTCTGGTGGGAGGAGGGTCGCCCCGAGGAGGGGCGGACCACCCTCATGCGGCGCGACGCCGACGGAACGGTGACCGAGCTGCTGCCCGCGCCCTGGAGCGCGGGGACCCGGGTGCACGAGTACGGCGGGCGCGCCTACCTGCCGGTCCCGCGCCGCGACGACAAGGCCATCACCCGCATGGGCGTGGTGTTCTCCCACTCCTCCGATCAGCGCCTCTACCTGCTGGAACGCGGCTCCTGGGAACCGGTGCCGCTGACACCCGACGACGGCGCCTCGCGCTACGCCGACCCCGCGCTGAGCGCGGACGGACGCGCCGTGCTGTGCGTGCGCGAGAGGCACGCGGAGGGGGCCGTCCGCCGTTCGATCGTGTCGGTGCCGCTGTCGGGCCGGGGCGCCCAGGACCCCTCCGCCGTGCGCGAACTGGTCTCGGGCGCGGACTTCTACGCCTCCCCCACCCCGTCGCCGGACGGCGTCCACCTGGCCTACGTGCGGTGGAACCACCCCAGGATGCCCTGGGACGGCAGCGAACTGAGGGTGGGCGCCCTGGGCGAGACCGGGCTGACCGGCGAGTACACCCTCAAGGGCGGGGTGGACGAGTCGGTGGTCTCCCCGGCCTGGGCCGACGACGCGACGCTGTACGTGGCCTCGGACTGGCCGGGCTGGTGGAACCTGTACCAGGCGGGGATGACCGGGCAGGCGCTGGCGCTGTACCCGGCCGAGGAGGAGTTCCACGCCTCCCCCGGACGCCTGGGCAACCGGTCGTTCTGCGTGCTGGACTCGCGCCGGGTGGTGGCGCTGCACGGGCACGCCGACCTGACCCCGAGCGTGTACGACCCCGACACCCTGGATCTGACGCCGGTGGCGACCGGCCTGACCACGTGGTCGATGCTGGACACCGACGGGCGCACCGTGGTGGCGGTGGCCTCCTCGCCGACCGAGCCGCCGTGCCTGGTGCGGCTGGACCCGGCCTCGGGGGCCGTGGAGGTGCTGCGCCGGGCCGCCGAGGAGCTGCCGGACACCGCCTACCTGCCCGTGCCCCGCCAGGAGACGCTGCCGGGCCGCTACGGGGCGACGGTGCACGCGAACGTCTACCCGCCGACCAACCCCGACGCGTCCGCGGACGGCCCCGCGCCGTACGTGGTGTGGGCGCACGGCGGCCCGGTGTCGGTCAGCACTCTGGAGTTCGACCTGGCCAAGGCCTACTTCACCAGCCGGGGGATCGGTGTGGTGGACGTCAACTACGGCGGCTCGACGGGGTTCGGGCGCCCGTACCGCAAGCGCCTGCACAAGGAGTGGGGCGTGGTGGACGTGGAGGACTGCGTGGCCGCGGCCCGGGCCCTGGTGGAACAGGGGGTGGCCGATCCCCGGAGGCTGGCGATCCGCGGTCCGAGCGCGGGCGGGTACACGGCGCTGATGGCGCTGACCGGGGACACGTTCGCGTGCGGGGTGTCCCTCTTCGGGGTCACCGACCTGCTGGGGTTCAGCCAGACCACGCACGACTTCGAGTCGCGGTTCCTGGACTCGCTGGTGGGGACTCTGCCGGGGTTCGTGGAGCGGTACCGGGAGCGTTCTCCGGTCAACCGCGCCGGGGAGATCGACGTGCCGGTGCTGCTGGTGCAGGGCCTGGAGGACAGGGTCGTGACCCCGGACCAGGCCACGGCGATGGCGACGGCGCTGGGGCGGCGCGGGGCCCCTTACGCGCTGGTGGAGTTCGAGGGCGAGGGGCACGGGTTCACCGGGCAGGACGCGCGGATGCGCTCCCTGGAGTCGGAGCTGGCCTTCTACGCGCGGGTGTTCGGTTTCGAGGCCGACGTGGCGCCGCTGGAGCTGGTGACCGTTCCGCCGGAGACCGGCGGCGGCGCGGAACCGGACGCCGAGGTCGCCGGGGAGCCCGAGGACGCCGGGAACGCCCCGAGCGCGGAGGACACCGCCGACGCGCTCGCGCGGGACCCCCGGGACGGCGGGTCCCCGAGTCCCGCTGGGGCCGCCGCCGGCGACTGACCCCTCGGAAACGGGGCGGTGGTGTCCTTCGCCGGTCGTGGGGAC